>JAITGS010000096.1 GCA_031280435.1 Tannerellaceae bacterium
AGGCCGAATGTGTCAAAAGGTAATTCAGCCTGTCCAAATATGTCATTCCCGCGAAGGCGGGAATCTCCGATCGATAGTTGGGACGATAGTACTGTTTGTTTTATATGATACAACTACAAACGTAACCGTCTTTCGATCGGAGATTCCCGCCTTCGCGGGAATGACATATTGTTCGAGCGTGAATGATTTTTGAACAACGCCTGTTTGGGCAGGCGAATGGCCTCCCGATGCATTGCCTGCCCATGCCCGACCCCCGTAGAGACGCGATGCATCGCGTCTCTACACACAACACACCGCCCTCGCAAACAGGAGGCCCGTAGGGGTCTAACATTTTCGACCCAAAAAAAACCGTCGGTCATGTCCTACCCCCGTAGAGACGCGATTAATCGCGTCTCTACACACACACGCATCCAAAAAAATAGGGTTCAAAATTTTGAACCCCTACATATTATATATACGATATATCGTCTACTTCTTGTTCTTTTCCTCGTCTTCTTTTTTCTTTTGTTCGTCATCCTTCTTTCGCTCGCCCATGGCGGGATGTTCGTTGGGGTCGAGGTGGTGGGGCTCGTCGGTGGGGTTCTGGGGGGTTTGCGAAGCGTCGGGGCGGTCGGTGTTGGGCGTCTGGGTTCCCGGAGGAGGGAATGAAGCCTTGCGACTATAAGAAAAGATTGGAATCAAGCGGAAATATTTGTTTTTCCTTTTGCGAAAACACAAAATGTACCCTCTCAAAATCGCATTGGGCTGCGAAAAACAGATTCGGCATAATGCGATTTCGCATTGGCTTGCGAAAATCAGATTCGGCATAATGCGATTTCGCATTGGCTTGCGAAAATCAGATTCGGCAGAATGCGATTTCTCTTTGGCTTGCGAAAAACAAATTCGGCATAATGCGATTTCGCATTGGCTTGCGAAAAACGGATTCGGCATAATGCGATTTCGCATTGGCTTGCGAAAAACAGATTCGGCATAATGCGATTTCGCATTGGCTTGCGAAAAACAGATTTGGCAAAATGCGATTTCAGGAGGGCTTCAGCCGGGAAAAATGGGGCCTTTGCGAGGTCGCAGCGGCTTGCGCAGGCTCCTTTTACATTGCAGGTTTTTCTCTATCTCTTGCGGGATGAAATTTTGCCGGAAGGCGAACTGATGCTCATCATACGGATAGCCGAATGGAGGGTCTCACTCATGATTCCTTGGGCAGGCGCGCCACTGTCGCAAGCTCTCAAGTTTTAGTGTATCTTTGCTCCCGCAGTTTTCAAGAAAATAAGTACAATTTAAATATACAGCAAGCAATGAAAGTTTTGAAATTCGGAGGCACCTCCGTTGGGTCGGCACAGCGGATGCAGCACGTGGCCCGCCTCATAGCCGGACGGCAGAGCATAGTGGTGCTGTCGGCAATGGCCGGCACAACAAATTCTTTGGTCGAAATAGCCGAGTACCTCTACAAGAAAAACCCCGACGGGGCTAACGAGATAGCCAACAAGCTGGCCGTACAATACTACGAACATGCAGACAGCCTCTTCGGCACCGCCGAGTACAGGCAGCGAGGCAGGGAAACGGTGGCACGCTTCTTCGACTATATCCGCACCTTCACCAAGGATTTGTTTACGCTGTTTGAGGAGAGGGTTATACTTGCGCAGGGAGAGCTCATCTCTACCGCCCTCATGCATCTGTACCTCCAGGAGCAGGGCGTGGATGCGGTGATGCTGCCGGCGCTCGACTTCATGCGTACCGACAAGAACTCGGAGCCCGACCCGGTTTATATACGCGAGAAGCTGCAAGCCCTGCTGAGCAAGCATCCGCAGGCCGACCTTTATCTCACCCAGGGATACATTTGCCGCAATGCCTACGGCGAGATTGATAACCTCCAGCGCGGAGGCAGCGACTACACGGCTTCACTCATCGGCGCTGCCATCTATGCCGACGAGATTCAGATATGGACCGACATAGACGGCATGCATAACAACGATCCGCGCTTCGTGGAGGGAACGCTGCCGGTGCGGCGCCTGCACTTCGAGGAAGCGGCCGAGCTGGCCTACTTCGGAGCCAAGATTCTGCATCCTACGTGCATACTGCCGGCCAAGCTGAACAACATTCCGGTGCGGCTGCTCAACACCATGCAGCCCGATGCCCAGGGGACGCTCATATCGAACACTACGGACCGGGGTGGCGTGAAAGCCATAGCGGCAAAGGATAACATCACCGCCATACGAATCAAGAGCGGACGTATGCTGCTGGCCACAGGATTCCTGCGGAAAGTGTTCGAGATATTCGAGAATCACCAGACGCCTATCGACATGGTGACGACATCCGAAGTGGGCGTGTCATGCACCATTGATAACCGCAAGCGGCTCGACGAGATTGTGGACGACCTCAAGAAGTACGGCACCGTGACGGTTGACGACGACATGGTAATAGTATGCATAGTGGGCGACATGCAATGGCAAAGGCCCGGCTTCGAAGCAAGCATCATCAATGCGCTGAAGGAAATTCCCCTCAGGATGATATCCTACGGCGGAAGCAATTACAACGTATCGCTGCTCGTCAAAGCCGCCGACAAGCAGCGGGCCCTGACGGCGCTTAGCGATCATCTCTTCAAACAATAACCTCATCACATTATATATATATGTATACAACCTCCTTCCCTGTCGACAGACTGAAAGACATCCCGACCCCGTTCTATTACTACGACCTCGATTTGCTGCGGCATACCATCAACACCATGAAGGCCGAAGCCGACAAGGACAGTTATCACATACACTTTGCCGTTAAGGCCAACAACAACCCGCGCATCCTCGGCATCATAGCAGAGGCCGGACTCGGAGCCGACTGCGTTAGCGGAGGAGAGATTCGCATGGCCCTCGAAGCCGGCATACCGGCCTCCAGGATTGTGTTTGCCGGAGTAGGCAAGGACGATTGGGAGATAGAGCTCGCTCTGGACAGCCGCATCTTCTGCCTCAACGTCGAGTCGGCTGCGGAGATGAAAGTCATCAACGACATTGCCCGCAGGAAGGGCCTCACCGCACCGATAGCCCTCCGCATCAACCCCGACATAGATGCGCATACGCACGATAAGATTACGACCGGCCGCAAGGAAACCAAGTTCGGCATCAATATAGGTCTGATAAGCGATGCGATGGAGCTCGTGAAGGAGAGCGCCAACCTCAAGCTCACCGGCATACATGCTCACCTCGGCTCGCAGATAACCGACCTCGACGTATTCAGGGCGCTGGCCGAGCGCTTCAACGACATACAGGACTTTTTCGAGGACGAGGGACTGCCGCTCCAGCACATCAACTTCGGCGGAGGCCTCGGCGTGGACTACGTCGAGCCCGACAACTGCATCCCGGACTTCGCCGGTTACTTCAACATCTTCCGACAGGGAACCGAGGCGCGGCCGGGGCAGAGCCTGCACTTCGAGCTCGGACGCTCCATAGTGGCGCAGTGCGGCACTCTTATAGCCAAAACCATATACGTGAAGGAGGGCGAAACCAAGAACTTCGCCGTCATCAACGCCGGCTTCACCGAGCTCATCCGACCGGCCATGTACGACGCATGGCATCACATACGCAACATCTCGAGCAAGCTGCCTCCGGAGGACTACGACGTGGTGGGGCCGCTCTGCGAGTCGTCCGACGTTTTCGGAACCGATCGCAGCATCAACGGCATCACTCGCGGCGACCTGATAGCCATTCAAACCGCAGGAGCTTACGGCGAAGTGATGGCTTCGCAATACAATGCCAGGCCGCTACCCAAATCCTATTTCTCAGACAGCATCTAAAGCACCATTCGCTATGTCCTTAGCCCAACTATCCCTGACCGTACCCGAATGGATACTGCTCGGAACAACTATGGCCGCGGCTGTACTGCAACTGCTCTTCTTCCTTATAGTATATATGCGCCCCGTGCGGCGAAGCAAGCTCGCGCCCGCACCCGAAGCTCTCACCGGGCAGCAGCCGCCGGTGTCCGTCATAGTGTATGCCCGAAACGAATCGCACAACCTTGAGCAGCACCTCCCGCACCTACTCGGGCAAGAGTATCCGCAGTACGAAATCATAGTTATAAACGACGGCTCCACCGAGGAGGGCGACGAGCTGCTAACACTGCTCGAACGGCAGCACCCCAACCTCTATCACACCTTCGTGCCCGAAGAATCGAAGTACCTCAGCCGCCGTAAGCTATCGCTCACGCTCGGTATCAAAGCCGCGAAGTACGATCTGCTCTGCTTCGTACAGGCCAACTGCCGCCCCATGAGCAACCAATGGCTCGCAAGCATGGTGAGGAACTACACCGACAGCACCGGCATCATCCTCGGATTCTGCGCATACACCACCCGCAAGGGCTTCCTCCACCGCATAGCCGCCTTCGACAACCTCGTCAACGGCACGCAGTACATAGCATCGGCGCTGGCCGGCAAGCCCTTCAGCGGAAGCGGCCGCAACCTCTCCTATCGCAAGGCTCACTTCTACGACAACAAAGGATTCAGCCACTCGCTCAACCTCCATGCAGGCGACGACGACCTCTTTATCAATCGCACCGCCACCGGAGCCAACACCCGCGTGGAATACTCGCCCGACAGCATCACCGAAACGGCTCCCTTCTCCTCCTTCGGAATATGGAAAGACCTGAAAGTGGCGCGGGCAGCTACCCGGCGACATTACAAAGGCGCTCAGCCGGGCATCTACCGCCTCGAAGCCGCCGGCTCCATCCTTTTCATAGCCGCCTTCGCCGCCACACTCGCCGTCGGCATCATTGGCCGCAACATACTGCTCGCCGCCTCGGCCTCCGCCATCTACATCATCCTCTACACCGTCAAGGGCATAGTGTGGCGCCGGCTCGCCATGCTGCTCCGGCAGCGACCCATAGCGCTGAGCCTCCCCTTCATCGAAGCCTTCCGGCACATGTTCGACCTCTACATCATCATCTACCGCCTCTTCCGCGGCAAGCAGGACTATACCTACACCTTCGGAGGCAAGAAAGCCGACTACCGCTAGCCTGCCTTCGCCGCCTTCCCGCAAGCCGCTCCTAAACCCTAGCTGCGCAGCAAGAGGTTCCCGCAGCTGCAATCAGAGCCATAGCTGCGCGGAAATGTATAGCCGCAAGCCTTTTTGAGGCGATTTCTGCGCAGCAAAATGTTCCCGCAAGCCTTTTTGAGGCGATTTCTGCGCAGCACAAGCTTCCCGCAAGCCTTTTTGAGGCGATTCCTGTGCAGCAAAAGCCTCCCGCAAGCCTTTTTGAGACCTTTGCTGCGCAGATATGCCTTCCCGCAAGCCGGAAGGAGGTTATTTCTGCGCAGAAATGTATAGCCGAAGGCCCAAACGAAACCATTGCTGCGCAACAATTATCTCCCGAAGGGCAGACCGAAGCTTTTGCTGCGCAACAATTATCTCCCGAAGGGCAGACCGAAACCATTGCTGCGTAACAAATACTTCCCGAAGGGCAAATGGAGGCCATTGTAAAACAGCAACGAGCCCCGAACCCGGCGGCCGAGGCTTGCGACGCTGGGTTCGGGGCTGCAAACAGCCGGCGGCTTTATCTCCTACAAAATCCTTATTGCAAAGAGCGAGCGGCTGGTGGTGGCGAAGAGCAGATTGCCGCCTATGCCGCCTACGGCAAGCGAAATGGGGCGCTCCTCGAGGCGTATGCGGCGAACCTCGTTGCCCCGGCTGTCGTACACGAATATCTCGCCGTCGGCTATATAAAGATTGCCGTTGCGATCGGTTACGGTGCTGTACTGGCCGTGCGGAATGGCGTCGCGCGAGTTGGTGAGGGCGCCTCCGGGGGATACGTCGAAGCGCAGTGTTGACTTGCGGTTCTCGTGAACGACGTAGACGGGCTCCTGCTGCCCCGGCCTTACGGCTATGAGGGCGGCCGAGCGGCCCAGGTCGTAGGTTTCGGGGATGAGCGTACGGCCGTCGGGGGCCAGATAGCTGCTGTCGGGCATGGAGGCTACAACCTTGGCGAAGTCGCCGCGCCAACGGCTGGCCGGGTGTATGACTCTGGCGGCTTGCACCGAGCCGGTGGCCACGCGCGGCAAGGGTCGGAAGCTCTCGTCGGGGTCGTCCGGATTGATGGAGTAAGCCCTCGCGGCCCATCCGCTGTTTCCCCATCCGCTGTACATGGGGTTATCGTCGGGCAAACGGACTACGCTTTCCTGCCGGCCGTTGATTTGATAGCCGGGCTGAGGGTCATATCGGAAGATGACTATCAGATTGTCGTCCGTATCCGTAGTCATCGTGAAGGGCTTCCAGGGATAGTCGGCCAGCAGTGATAAGGATTGGGTGGCGGCGCTCCATTTGTATATCTTCTTCAATCTGTTTTCTCCGAAATAGATATTCCCCCTGCTGTCCGCTGTTATGCCGGCGGCAAATTCGAAGCCTTCGGCGAGCTTGTTGATGGCTCCGAGGCTGTTGTCGAATGGCCGGAGGCTCGGCTCGAGGCCCGTCACCCTCAGGCGGGCGAAATCCCAGTCGTACACGGGCAGCCGCTTGTTCACGTCGTATACGGGCAGCTCTATCACGGGCAGCACCTGGGTGTAGTTATGGAAGTTGCGGAACTCTATGTCCTTGCAGTTCCATAGCCGCAGGCCGAACTCTTGCGGCGTGGAGGCCCGTATGACGCGGTATATCCACAGGTTGGCAAACATCAGATTGCTGCAGTTCGACAGCTCCAGCATGCGGCAGTCTTTCCCCTCGCGGCCTTCTTCCTCGAACTGAAAGGCGTATATCTTCCAGTTGGATACGCTTTCGAAGCGAGCCTCGTTGCGCACATGATGCTCCAGCGACATGGCGTAGATGCGTCCGGGGGTGGAGGTATGGCTCACGTAGAGGCCCGAAGCGGCAAAGCTGCTCGCCGTCCAGATGTCCTTGATCGTACCGCCTCCGTTGCGCCCCACCCACAGGCTCCAGTACTGGTTATCCCATGCCAGGTCGAGCCCCTGTGCTGCCAGCGGCGCCTCGGGCGAGCTGATGCGGGGCTGCCCCTCCTGGCGTCGCGGTCCCTGAGGCTGATTGGGATTAGGCTTGCGCATGGTGCCGTGTCCGCCAACGAATTTCACGTCGTTCATATAAGACCTTTCGCCGGCCAGCCACTTGCAGCCTACTGCCCGGTAGTTATATCCTCCGGTAGAGATGCCTATGCCGTTCAGCACATCGTTGCCGCCGGCCGAGGATTCCACCATGGGCTTAGGTCCGCCGAATCCGCTGAAGGCCGGCTCGCTTTCGAGGAGTATCAATTGTGTGCCGAAGGGATGCAAGCCTATGAGGGCGGTTCCCTCCCGCATCTTGAGCGTTTCGGTGATGCGATACCATCCCTGCGGCACATAAATGTTTTTGTGCTGCGAGATAGCGTCCTTGAACACCTGTGTGTCGTCCGTCGTGCCGTCGCCTTTGGCTCCCAGCTCGCGGATGTTGACCCAGCTCTCCATGGCGGGCAGCTGCGGCAAATCGTCGGCGGCCGTAGGCGAGAAGCTTTTGAGGGGTATAATATCGCTCGTAACGGCCTGCCGCGAAGGCGTTGCAAGGTCGCTCATGCTCAGCCCGGCGCTGTAATCCTTAACGTGATACATAGCATCCTTAAGCTGCTCCTTGCGCCCGCTTTGGCGATAGTCTACCAGGGTAGGAACATTCCGGCAGTAGAGGTTAAGGATATTAAGCTGGGAAAAGGAGCTGTTCTCTGTGGATACCACTACGGCCGCCGTGGATATGTTCTCAAACCAGGAGTTCTCAAGGTGGAGCCTGTCTACCGTCCCCTCCTGCATCTCGAAGCCTACGGGGACGTTCCTGACCCTCATGTTGACTATGGCGAAGCCTGTTTCGCGCGACAATACAGCCGCCCGACGCTGTCCCTCGAAGCGTACGTCCACCATCATCATGGGCCATCCCGGCGAGGTGCGTCCGGAGCTTATCCCGTAGTCGCCGCCATAGAAGCGCACGTCTTCGAGCTCGTTCCCCACGTCGTATATGCCCGCCTTGCCCTCGCCTATGTACAGGTTGCAGTGGCTGATGAAGCCGTGCTGGGCGAAGTGGGAGCGTATGGCAACGGCCTGCGGATTGCCCTTCTCGATGCGGAGGTTGATGTTGCTGAGAGCGCTGTAAAAGGTACCTGCGCCGGCGTCCTGCGGCTCCCGGCCCGGCTGCGGCAGGCCTCCGGTGAACCATATCATGTAGTTCTGCTCCGACTGATAGCCTGGGGTGCTCTTGCCGAGTATGATCTCAGGCCTCTGCTTGCCGTAGCCTATAAGCCTGATAGCGCCGGGCACGTGTATGGTGCGGCTGATAAGGTACTTTCCTTCGGGAATGAACAGGATGCCGAAAGCTTTCTCCGTCTTGAGGCTGTTGATAGCCTGCTGGAGAGCTTCGCTGACGTCGGTCTTGCCGTCGGCCTTGATGCCGTAGTTTTCGGGGGTGAAGTAGAAAGCCTCCGGGTCGACCGGCCTCTGCGTGTAGACCGATCCTTCGATGCCGTACGCCTGCGCAATGCATGTGACGGTGATAATAAAGATTGCGATAGTTCTGAATGTTTTCATAGACATACAATAATTCTTATAATGTTTAAAATTAATTCTTCAGGATAGCCTCCAAATTCCAGCAGTAAAGTACCCCGGCAGTGTCGATGGAGTCCGGCTCCGACAGGGGCATTGCGAAGAGCTTGTTATCGGCAAGCAGCCGGTTCACTCCCGTTTCGGAGCTGTTTGGGAAGGCCTGCTCATCCACGCCGTTTTCACAGTTTTCAAGCTCGATGTTCGTAATAGAGCCGTCGCCCGGAAAGGCAAATCGAGTGAGGCCCTTCTCCGAAATCCACCATGCGCTGTCCTTATAATATTGCAGGAGAGAAAAGATAAGCACAATACCCCCCACACAAGCTGCCATCAATGTTTTTCTCTTCATATATATATACTATTTAATCCGCAGGCTGTAAAAACCGGAGCGCGCAGTGATGAACAAAGTATTCCTGTCCTTGCCGCCGAAGCAAATCGAGCTGGGACGTTCGGGAACCATGATTATGCCTGCCTGATTGCCGCTCGGATCAAAAACATATATCTGACCGTCGGCCACGTACAGCTTGCCGTCGGCATCAATAGCCGAGCCAAACTCTCCCCACTCCACGAAGTAACTGAGGTTAGACAGCGTACCGTCAGGCGCCACATCCATCCTCACCATACGCTTGTCGTATTCGTCCGAAGCATAGAAGATACGGCCCGGAACAGCCTCGAGCAAGGACGACCCGCGAGCCAGATCGTACTGCTCCGGAATGATGGTCTTGCCATCCGGAGCCAGGAAGCACATCTCAGGCCTGAAAACAACATTAGTGTTGAAGTCGTGGAAGTCGCGCCAGCGATTGGAAGGGTACAAAGCCTTAGCAACAGGATTCACCGAGCCCATAGCGACCTTCGGCAGCGCCCGGATCGTCTCCTCCGGCCGATCCGGATCAATAGAGTACATCCTGCTCTCATAGGCATTGTTGCCATAGCCCGCAAAAGAGGTCCCGCGAGCATCGGGATACGCCATAGGAGCCTCCTGCACGCCGTCAACCATATAGCCGGGCTGAGCACGATAGCGAAACACCACCAAAAGATTATCCTCCGTATCAACACCCAGCGACAGCGGCTCCCAAGGGAAGTCGGACACCAAAGAAACCGTATTCGTAGCAGCCGACCAGCGATAAATCCTGCGGAAGCGCTGCTCCGAAAAGTACACATTACCCTTGCTGTCCGCCGTAATGCCCTCCGCAAACTCAAAGCCGCGAGCCAGCCTCCGAACCTCCCCGACAGCATCCGTCAAAGGAACCCGCCTCGCCTCTTTGCCCGTAACAAAAAGCCGCTGGAGCTCCCACGGACGCACCTCAATATCACGGTTAACATCATAAAGAGGATTATCCGTCGTGTATTTAATCTGCGAATAGTTATGAAGGTTCACAAACTCAATATCCCGGCAACCCTCCCATAGCCGGATGGAATACGGATAAGGCTCGCCTATGCGGATAACCCTGAACATATACAGGTTCGCGAACATAATATCCCGGCAAGCCTCCATCTCCACAGGCTGACAGTCCGTACCCTCACGACTTTCTTCCTCAAGCTGAAAGCAAAGAATCTTCCAGTTCGCCACATTCCTGAAGCGGGCCTCCACCCTCACGTGATGCTCCAGCGACATGGCATAGATGCGACCCGCCGTCTGAGTATTATTCACATAAAGCCCATGACTGGCATAGCTGCTCGCCGTCCATATATCCTTAAACGTACCGCCGCCCCCATCAGTCACCCAAAGGCTCCAATACTGATTATCCCAGGCCAGATCCAAGCCCTGAGCAGCCACCGGATTCGTCGGCGAGCTGATCCTGCTGCCCTGATTGCCCTGCATACGGTTGCCGGAGCCTCCCGGAGCCCGCTCGCGCTGCGGATCAGGCTTCGACATACCGCCATGACCGCCAACAAACTTCACATCATTCATGTAAGAATCCGCCCCAGCCATCCACTTAACACCCACAGCCCTGTAATTATAAGCCCCCGTATTAATCCCAATACCCATAAGAACATCCGAACCACCCGACGAGGATTCCAGCAAAGGCACAGGCCCGCCGAAGCCACTGAAAGCCGCCGCACTCTCCGGCAAACGAAACTGAGTGCCGAACGGATGCAAGCCTATGAGCCGCGTCGAAGGCCGCATCTTAAGCGTACGGCTCACACGGTACCACCCCTGAGGAACATAAATCACATCATACTTGTCGATAGCCTCCTGAATCACCCGCGTATCATCCGTCACATCATCACCCTTCGCCCCCAGATCACGCAGGTTCACCCACTGCTCCATAGGAGGCAGCGACGGTATATCACGCACCGCCACAGGCCCCGGCTTAGCCACCGGAACCACATCCAGCAGCGTCCTGTACACAGGCAGGGCAGCAATATCATCCATCTGCAAACCATGAGAATAATTATTTATCCTGTAAGCCCCGTGAGGCACCACCGAGCGCGTCCCGCTCCGGCCGTAAATCGCCAAAACCGGAACCGAAAAGCAGTCAACGTCACGAAATGAAATCTGATTATTACTGTTATTCTCATTACTTATAACCACCGCAGCCCGGCTCACATTCTCAAACCTCCCACGCTCAACATAAAGCCTGTCGGCATAATTCGGATCAATATCAAACACCACCGGCACATTCTTTACATGTATATTAACCATCGCAAGGCCGGACTCCTGGCAGCGCAAAGCCGCCACACGCTGCCCCTCAAAATACGAATCAATCATAGCCACCTGCCAGCCCGGCGAAGCCTTAGTAGTATAAATCCCATAGTCGCCGCCAAAAAAAGCAACATTCTCCATCTCATTCCCAACATCAAACAAGCCCGCCTTTCCATTATTAATATACACAGCCGAGTGGCTTATAAAACTGTGCTGGGCATAATGCGTACGCAAAGCCACCGCATGCGGGTTACCATCCTCAATGCGAAGGTTAATGTTGGAGAGCGCACTGTAAAACGTACCCGCCCCCGCATCCCTGGGCTGCTGCCCATCCTCAACAAGGCCTCCCGTAAACCAGAACATGTAGCCCGCCTTCCCCTTATCCGCAGGCCTTTCCGCCTGAAAACCCGGCGAATTTTTAGCAAGAATAACCTCAGGCCGTTTTTTGCCGTAGCCGATAAGCCTAATAGCCCCAGGCACATAAATAGTGCGCGAAATAAGATACTTCCCTTCCGGTATAAAAAGAATACCAAAGTTCCTCTCCCTTTTAAGCTGATTAATCGCCCCCTGGAGAGCCACAGAAACATCAGTCTTGCCGTCAGCCTTAATACCATAGTTTTCAGGAGTAAAATAAAAAGCCTCCGCATCATCAGGTCTCAACGTATAAACCGATTCAAGGCTCACAGCCATAAGCCGACAGCCGTATGCAAGGCAAAAAAGAGTTAACAAAAACGTTCTGAACATAAGCATAAATTTAAAGATGAATAAATTGAAAAAGAAAACACAAGCACAAACAAATATGGGGAATATCCTCCGCATAACAAAACCCACCCCAATCCAAATACCGACCCCCAAACCCCCATTTCAAAGCCCCCAACAAAAAAAATAAACCTCCCTACCCAGAATATTGTCGACAGCAAAGCCCGTGTTGTCGACAGCAAAGCCCGTGCTGTCGACAGCAAAGCCCGTGTTGTCGACAGCAAAGCCCGTGTTGTCGACAGCAAAGCCCGTGTTGTCGACAGCAAAGCCCGTGCTGTCGACAGCAAAGCCCGTGTTGTCGACAGCAAAGACTATATTGCCGGCAAAAAAGACTATATTGCCGGCAAAAAAGACTGCACCGAGCTGCTTTTACTTTAAAATGGATAGAGAGAAGGGGATGAGGGCCTGATTGGCTTTCGGAGGGAGGGCCGACTATCGGCCGAGCATTACCACTTTGTCGCGACGGCCGCTCTTCAACATTTTTTCGGCCATAGAAACATTAAGGGGGATTGGCGCACTGATAAATTCGGGGACATTGTAAGAAAAAAGTGATGTGAGATATGTGTCTGGGTCTTGCTGAGGAAGCAAAAAAGGCTTGCCTGTTTTCCCTTTGTCGAACGAAGCGATGTAGGGGCGGGTATAAAGTCCGTCTGAGCGTCGGCTACCGAACACAAACCAGTGAGAATTGCTCGACCAGTTGTGATAACTCTCCGCCTGGGAGCTGTTGGCCTCGACGAGGGGCTTGACGGAGCCGTCGCTGAGGTCATACAGATAAAGATCGGCCTCCTCGTGCCAGATACCGAAGTTGCCGTAGGCAAGCCTTGTGTACATTATATATTGTCCGTCGAAGGAAGGTTTCGGAAAGGATACGCTGAAGCCTTCTTCGTCTGCCCGAATCAACGTATCTATTGCGGAACCGAAAGTGCGGGTCGACATATCAAAGGAGATGGCACATAAATTGTATTTTACGTTGCGATAATCTCCCGGAAGCGATTGCTCGGAGGCTTGGCAAAAGTAAAGTCTTTGTCCGTCGGGCGAGAAAACCGGGAAGGTCTCTAAGGCTGAGGTCGAAAGCTGCTCACAACTGAACAGTTCGTTGCTTTCCACGTCCAGAACTACAATATCTGAGGCTAAATCGAGCACCTCGATGAGCTCCTCTTTGGCCGCATGGAAGCCTTGCTGGGTTTTATTTACAGAATAAGCAACAAAACGACCGGACGGATGCCAGTAGGGATAAACGCAGGCGGCCAGGCTGCCTTCCGTGCGTGTATCTATCACTTTCAGGCTGTTACGATCGCTGATTATGGTGCCTCCGAAGGCGCCTCGGACGTGCAGGCTCATGCTGTCGGTGCGAGTTTGGTTAAAGGAGTGGCAGTTCACGCAACTTCCCGGTATCAGAGTGTTCTCAATGATGGCCCGCTGGCTAAAGTTCGACAGATCACGCTGGTAGATGCCCATCTTTCCGTACACCTCGTAGCCCGGCGCAATCAAGCGGTAGGCCAGCCCGTGGTCTATGGGGTGAGGGCTGATGTAAATGCTGAACGGCGCATATTTCAGCCATATCCCTTCTTCGGTTTTCACGGACAGATGTACATTTATCGCGTCGCCTATGTTATCCGCCAGTATCTTCTTCCATTTTCCG
>JAITGS010000101.1 GCA_031280435.1 Tannerellaceae bacterium
CCCGCCCGCCCAAACAGGTCGTGTTCAAAAGGTAGAGACGCGATTAATCGCGTCTCTACACACACGGCCCAAACAAATTCGGAAGAGCCAATAACCCCCATCTACCCCAAAACAGCTACTCCCAAACCGACTTTGCCGCCCGAAACCGCCCTGCCGCCTCACTTTTTATCCCTACAAACAGGGATCTGTAATATAGATTACATTATATATTATTGCTTATCCTGACTTTTGGCGCGATTACCTATTTATTAATACTAATTATGGACATCAGGAAAACAGTTACTTCTTTTTTTGCCTCCCGCAGGCGACAAATCTTAGCCGCTATTGCCGGAGGTATTATTTGCGGACTTGGCGGATATGTGCTCCTTGCGTCGAGGGCGGCAAGCTATCTTTCCGACGAGCCGGCAACTTGCGTGAACTGTCACATCATGGCGCCTTATTATGCGTCGTGGAGCCACAGCTCGCATGCCCGCGACGCTACCTGCAACGATTGCCACGTTCCGCACGAGAACGCTGCGCGCAAATGGCTCTTCAAAGGTATGGACGGCATGCGGCATGCGGCTGTGTTCATGATGAAGGGCGAGCCGCAGGTCATTCAGGCTATATCCGAGAGCTCCTCGGTTATCATGAACAACTGCGTGAGATGTCACGGGCAGCTCAGCACGGAGATTGCCGCTACCGGACGTATAAACTTCCAAATGGCCGCTGCCGGAGAGGGCAAGGCCTGCTGGGACTGTCACCGCAACGTTCCTCACGGGCGGAACAGCCTCTCCTCGGCGCCGGATGCACTCGTGCCTTACCCGGAAAGCGCCGTCCCGGAATGGCTCAAAAAAATTATGCGCAACAAATAAAACTTTAAATAGAATCGTATGGAAAAAAGATTAAAATCATGGCAGGGCTGGCTGCTGTTCGTCGCCACAATGGTAGTGGTGTTCGTGTTGGGCCTTGTGGCCGCTTCCGTAACCGAACGACGCGCCGAGATAGTCAGCGTTTTCAATAACAGGAAGGTTGAGATTAAAGGAATAGAATCGCGGAACGAAATTTTTGCCGATAACTATCCGCGTGAGTACGAAACCTGGGCCGAAACAGCCGACACTTCCTTCGTGTCGCTCTTCAACGGCAACCGGGCGGTGGATGTGCTGGCCGAACGGCCGGATATGGTTATCCTTTGGGCCGGATATGCTTTTGCCAAGGACTACAAATCGCCGCGGGGGCATAAGTACGCCCTGTCCGACATGCGCGAAAGCCTGCGAACCGGCGCGCCCATGGCTCCCGACGAAGGACCGCAGCCGGCCACATGCTGGGTTTGCAAAAGCCCCGACGTTCCGCGCATGATTGAACAGCTGGGTGCACCTGAAGCTTTTTATAAAGGTAAGTGGGCCGCATACGGGGCCGAGATGGTTAATCCTATCGGCTGCGCAGATTGCCATGAGCCCGAGAACATGAACCTGCACATAAGCCGTCACGCTCTCACGGAGGCCTACGAGCGCATGGGCAAGGACATCAGGCAGGCTACGCAGCAGGAAATGCGCTCGCTGGTGTGCGCACAATGCCACGTGGAGTATTATTTCAAGGGCGATGAGAAGTATCTCACGCTGCCGTGGGACAAGGGGCTTTCGGTGGAGGAGATGGAGGTTTATTACGATGAACTGAAATATGCGGACTATACCCACAAGCTCAGCAAGGCTCCCATCCTGAAAGCGCAGCATCCGGGCTACGAGGTTTCCCTCACGGGCATCCACGGACAGCGGGGAGTTTCCTGCGCCGATTGCCACATGCCCTATAAGAGCGAAGGAGGAATGAAGTTCAGCGACCATCATATCCAAAGCCCTCTGGCAATGATTGACCGCACCTGCCAGGTTTGCCACCGCGAAAGCGAGGAAACCCTGCGCCAAAACGTTTACGAGCGCCAAACCAAGGCGAACGAACTGCGCAACCGCCTCGAAGCGGAGCTGGCTACGGTTCACATCGAGGCAAAGTTTGCGTGGGAAAAGGGCGCTACCGATGCGCAGATGCAGGGCGTTTTGCAGCTTATCCGCCAATCGCAGTGGCGCTGGGATTTTGCCGTGGCATCGCACGGAGGCTCCTTCCATGCCCCGCAGGAAATTCAGCGCATACTCGGCAACGGCCTCGACAGAGCTCTGCAAGCCCGCCTGGCCGTGTCTAAGGTGCTCGTGGCTCTGGGCCATACCGACAACGTTCCCATGCCCGACATCTCCACCAAGGAAAAAGCGCAGAAGTACATAGGCCTCGATATTCCCTCGGAATCGGCCGCCAAGGAGAAGTTCATGAACAGCATAGTTCCGGAATGGCTCAGGAAGGCGAAGGAAACAAAACGGCTTATCGAGAGACTGTAATTTAATAAGGTAGATTGTACGGTTATGTGGAAACATCCCTGGGGATATGCCGAAGGATTGACGATTTGCGGCGGATTGCTGCTTACGGGCATTATGCTGCAATTCGCCGTTGGGAAAGTCGAGCTCGGCCGGCTTTCCTATCCCTTCGGCCTCATCGCCGGCGCTTTGTTTCTGATTCTGCTGATAGTTCTTCATGTAGCTTCCCGGCGGGCCGGGCTGTTGAGATGGCTGTCCGGGCAGGTGGCGGCGATAACTGCCGTGTCGGCTCTTCTGCTTCTTGTAATTATCATGGGGCTGACGCGGCAGCTTCCCGCCTATGAGGATGTACTCTCTGAGGCGTCTGCACGGCATAATCTTTCTATGGAAAATCCGGCAGGGCGCATGGGCTTTATGCAGATGACGTCTGCATGGCCTTTTGCGCTCCTGTTCCTTTATATGCTCTTAATCCTGGGGCTTGTGACTCTGCGGAGGCTAAGCCGCTTCCGTCTGAAAGACCTTGGATTCGCGCTGAATCATCTTGGGCTGTTCACGGCTCTGTTTGCAGCGGCTTTCGGCAGCGGCGACTTGCGCCGCCTCCGTATGACGGCTCCGCTCAACTCGCCGGAATGGAGGGCAGTCGACGAGCGCAACGAAATAGTGGAGCTGCCTTTGGCCGTTGAGCTGAAGTCGTTCGGCATAGACGAGTATCCTCCCAAACTTATGCTGATGGATAACAGCAGCGGCGCGATTTTGCCCCCGGGCCGTCCTGCCGGCGTGGAGGTGGAAGCCTCTCCGGCGGTTCTGGAGCTGGCAGGCTGGCAGGTGGAGGTGGTGAAGTATTTTCCGGCCGCCGCCGCCCTCATCAATAGCGACACAACTCTGTTTGCGGAGATGGAGATGGAAGGCTCTGCGGCTGCCGTCTACGCCAGGGTGCGCGATGCAAACGGCGCGGCTCTGCGGGAAGGCTGGGTGAGCTGCGGCAGCTTTATGTTCCCTCCGATTCCTCTGCCGCTGAGCGATAAGGTGAGCCTCATCATGCCGGATCGCGAGCCGCGACGCTTCTCATCCGAGGTGACGGTCTACACCAAAGGCGGCGACAGGCGCCGGGCTCTGATAGAGGTGAACAGGCCTATGGCCATAGACGGCTGGCAGATCTATCAGTTGAGCTACGATCAGGCGCGCGGCCGCTGGAGCCGTTACAGCGTATTCGAACTGGTTCGCGATCCCTGGCTGCCGATAGTGTATGCCGGCATAGGCATGATGCTTGCCGGAGCCGTCTTCCTTTTCCTCTCCAAACCACGAAAGGAATAATATGCAGTGGACTTATTTCATATACTTCGCTGTTGCGGCTGCTATATGCTGGGCCGCCGGCGCATTGTTCGCCTGGCGCGAAGACGGATACAGGTGGGCTATTGCCGCGAGCTGCACGGGCTTGCTGATTTTTGCCGCCTTCATCGCAGGGATGTGGCTATCGCTTGAGAGGCCTCCGCTCCGAACGATGGGCGAAACGCGGCTGTGGTACTCCTTCTTCCTTCCGGCGGCCGGACTTGTGACCTACATGCGCCGGCGATACAAATGGATACTGTCGTTTGCCGTGCTGCTGTCGCTCGTATTCGTTTGCATCAATCTGTTTAAGCCGGAGATACACAACAAGGCTCTGATGCCTGCCCTGCAAAGCCCCTGGTTCGCTCCGCACGTCATCGTCTACATGATTGCTTATGCAGTTCTGGGAGCAGCCACTCTCGCTGCCGTCTATCTGCTTGCGAGACCTGCACAGGGCAAGCAGTCGCAGGTGATGGAGCTATGCGATAGCCTTGTATACGTCGGCCTGGCTTTCGTTACGATAGGCATGCTGTTCGGAGCCATCTGGGCAAAGGCGGCCTGGGGACACTACTGGTCGTGGGATCCTAAGGAAACATGGGCGGCCGCCACCTGGATGGCATACATTATATATATACACTTCCGGCTGCATCATCCTTCACGGCATAAGGCGGCGATGTGGCTGCTGGTGTTCGGCTTCCTCCTCCTTCAGATATGCTGGTTCGGAGTGAACTATCTGCCTTCGGCCGGCAACAGCGTGCATGTTTACGGCTAAGGATTCCAAGGCTCTTAACAGACTGCGCCGGACGTATCAATTATAAATCAAATAATATCTAAACATCAAAAGAGTATGAAAAGAATAAGCTCAATTATTTTGGGACTGCTGCTATGCCTCCCAATGTTTTCGCAAGACAATGATTTCTCGCTGGGAGTACAGATTCGCCCACGAGCTGAATATCGCAATGGCGCTATCTCTCCGCATGCCGACGGAGCCGAAGCCGCCGGATTCATCAACAGCCGCTCGCGCATCACAATGGATTACCGGCGGGAGAAGCTCGCCGTGGGAGTATCCGCCCAGCACGTGGGCGTGTGGGGACAAGACCCGCAAATCGACAAGAACGGACGCTTCATGCTGAACGAAGCCTGGGCGAGCCTCCATTCCGGAACGGGATTATTCCTCAAGCTCGGACGGCAATCGCTGGTGTACGACGACGATCGCATACTCGGCAGCTTGGACTGGAACACCTCCGGCCGCTTCCACGATGCCTTAAAGATGGGCTACGAGAACCCGAACAACAAGCTCCACCTCATCCTGGCCTTCAACCAGAACGACGAGAAGGTAACGGGAGGAACATACTACGCCCCCGGCGCACAGCCATACAAAGCGATGCAAACGCTATGGTATCAGTACATCGCCAACAAATCCTTCAACCTGTCCTTCCTGCTGATGAATCTCGGCCTCGAAAGCGGCAATTCTACCGATCAGAAAACCGTTGTGAAGAATCTGCAAACCCTCGGAACAAACATCTCATGGCAGCCGGGAGCCTTGCAGCTCTACGGAACCTTCTACTATCAGGCCGGCAAAACCGTAGCCGACAAAGACGTAGACGCATGGATGGCCGCTCTCAATGCCTCCTACTCCTTCACTCCGGCATGGAAGATCACTCTGGCTACCGACTATCTGAGCGGCAACGACGGCAAAGATCCCGATGCGTACACAGCCTTCAATCCGCTGTACGGCACGCATCACAAGTTCTACGGCACTATGGATTACTTCTATGCATCGCCCTTCGCCGGAGGCCTCAACCCGGGATTATGGGACAACCAAATCGGCATCGCCTACAAAGCATCGCCCAAAGTAACCCTCATGCTGAACTACCATAACTTCCAAAGCACAACCGACATCTTTGTGGCCGAATTTGAGCAAGAAGAGCGCGACCTCGGCTCCGAAATAGATTTCCAAATCAACTGGAACGTAATGAAAGACGTTAGCTTCATGGGCGGCTACTCCCGCATGTTCGGCTCCGAGGCAATGAAAGTCGCCAAAGGCGGCGATCCCTCAAAAGCTCAAGACTGGATATGGGTATCGCTAAACGTGAACCCAAAAGTCTTCGTCAGCAAATGGCGATAAAACCCAAGAAAGCGGGGCAAAGCGTATTATGTCGCAGTTCAAAGCTTGTTCATCGAAAACCATATCTTTGCGGAAAACACTATTAAACGCAGAATCGGATATGGACATACACGAGATTTTCACTATTCCCCTCTTCCGCAATTTCACAAGAGAGATGCAGGAAGAAACCCTGAGACGCTTAGACTATCGCATAGACGAATATCCCAAAGGCGAGGTCGTAATCCGGCAGGGAACAAGCTGCCGGCATCTTCATCTGCTGCTTAAAGGGAAAATGTTTGTTGACGTGGTCGACGTTTCGGGCAGCGAAGTCAGGGTCGAAACCATACGGGCTCCACGCTCTTTCGGCACTCCCCACATCTTTGCAGAGAAGAATCTGTTTCCGGCCACCTTCACCGTAGTTGAGGACATAGTGCTGCTGCGCGCCACGAGGGAGTCGGTCTTCAGCCTGATGAACTCCATACCGCAGTTCCTCCAAAACTTCTTGTGCGTTAGCGCCAACTGCAACAAGTGCACCTTAGTGCGCCTGCGCGTCCTCACCTTCCGAAGCATACGCACACGCTTCATCTACTACCTCTTCGACCGTATCAAAGACGGCGGCGATACCGTGGAGCTCGACGACCACAACTACGTTCAGCTTGCCGACTACTTCGGCGTTTCGCGTCCGGCCCTGTCTAAAGAAATCCGCAAGCTGGTGGAAGAAGGCCTCATCACGCTCTCTCCCCGTAAAGTAAAGATTGTGAACAAGCATACGCTGGCGCAGATGCTATAAACTCCCTGCCCTAAGGTTGTTTTATCCGGCAGAGATGAACAGGCAAAAGCCGCCGAGCCTCCTTTCGCGGGAAAGCTCGGCGGCTTGAGTTTTGCATGCGCGGAGGAATACAGGCAGCGCCCTGTTGCAGCTTAAACCCGGGTTCTGCAATAGAAATGAAATATAGTTTCCAATGATTGGTATATAGAGAATAAAGCCTGCAATCTCTAAGGCTAAGCATTAGAAAACCGGTGGAAGCCGATCACGTTTGGAATTCGCCCCAAAAAGTTCTCCGCAAGGCGATCACGAATCGCATTTCCTCCGGGAAGCTTCTTTAAGGAAATGCGATGTGGAATTTCCTTCAGGGAAGCTTCTTTAAGGAAATGCAGCGCAGCATTTCCTCCGGGGGAGCTTCTTGCGAACGTGCTCGCGACAAATCTCTATCGCGGAATCCGGGATAATCCAAGCTTGCCGGTGAGGCTGAGGATTTAGATGCGTTTGCTATCGGCAAAGCGAGATGTGATTTTTTTTAATACATTGGCAGCAGTATATTTGCAACACAACAAATTCAGAATCCGATGTCCGTAAATAAACTCATACTTGGCGATAACCTCGAAATCATGAAGGCGATGGAGAGCGAAACGGTAGATTTAATCTACCTCGACCCGCCCTTTTTCTCCAATCGCGACTACGAAGTCATCTGGGGCGACGAAGGCGAAGTGCGCTCCTTCCAAGACCGCTGGGC
>JAITGS010000143.1 GCA_031280435.1 Tannerellaceae bacterium
CTTCCGCCTGCGGAGGCTGCGCATGCCATACGGGTGATGCGGCTGGGCGAGGGCTCGGAGATTGCCGTAGCCGACGGCAAGGGCAGCATCTACAAAGCTCGCATCGAACGGGCCGACCCCAACAATTGCAGAGTAGCCGTAATTGATCGAGCGGAGCAGCCGCGACACTGGAAGCGAAGCCTCCACATCGCCATCGCTCCCACGAAAAACGCCGACCGCACGGAATGGTTCTGCGAGAAAGCCGCAGAGGTGGGCGTCAACCGCATCAGCCTGCTGCGATGCGCCCACTCCGAACGACGCGAGCTACGAACCGACCGCCTCGAAAAGATTCTCGTCAGCGCCATGAAGCAGTCCGGCCAGGCACATCTCCCCGCGCTTGATTCTATGACCGACTTCGCCGACTTTATACGACGGCCTCATCCCGCCCGGAAATTGATAGCCCACTGCGCCCCAGGCAGCAAAGCCTCTCTGCAAAGCTGCTGCCGTCAGGCCGACGCGCTCATCCTCATAGGTCCGGAGGGCGACTTCAGCCCGGTGGAAATAGACCTGGCCGTCGAAGCCGGTTTCGCCTCCATCTCGCTCGGCCCTTCCCGGCTGCGCACCGAAACAGCCGGGCTCGTGGCCTGCATAACCTGGCATAATGCGCAAGGCTGACGGCCCCTTGCGGAAGTTTTCCGCAAGCCGATCACAAATGTGATTCGCCTCAAAATTTCGCTGAAGCCGATCACATCTGTGATTTACCCCAAAAAGTTTTCCGCAAGGCGTGCAACTTTGGAATTTCCTTCCCAAAAAAAATTTTAAGGATTCCCCTAATGTGATTTCCTTCCCAAAAAAAAATTTAAGGAAATTCCATCTGTGATTTCCTTCCCAAAAAAAATTTTAAGGAAATTTCAAATGTAATTTCCTTCCCAAAAAAAAATTTAAGGATTCCCCAAATGTAATTTCCTTCCCAAAAAAAATTTTAAGGATTCCCCAAATGTGATTTCCTTCCCAAAAAAAATTTTAAGGAATTTACAAACGGAATTTCCTTCCCGGAAATTTTTGAGGCAAATCACATCTGTGATCGGCTTGCCGAGCTCTCTATAAGCCCGTAAATGAATATATTTGCGGCCTGAAATTATCCAAAAGAATAATAAACCGTGTGCTTGCCACCACGTTAAAAACAAGAAATATGCAAAAACAAGTTTCCGTTTCCTTCATGCTCCTGGGCATTCTTTTTAATATTTGCCTTGTAGCCTCCAATCTGTTGGCCACGAAAGTGCTACAATTTGCAGGGATTACGGCCTCGGCCGGCCTTGTGGTTTTTCCCATTTCATATATAATAAACGATTGCTTGGTCGAGGTATGGGGCTATCGCAAAGCTCGATTGATTATCTGGAGCGGCTTTGCGTCGAACTTCCTGCTGATGGCCTTTGCGCAGATAGCTATCCTCATTCCGGCTGCTCCTTTCTGGGAGGGCGAGGAGGCTTTTGCCTTCGTTTTCGGGCTGGCTCCGCGCATAGCCTGCGCAAGTTTGCTGGCATTTTTGGGCGGCTCGTTTGTAAATGCCTGGATTATGAGCAGGATGAAAATAGCTTCGCGCGGCCGTCGCTTCTCGCTTCGGGCCATTGTGTCGACGCTTGGCGGCGAGGCTGTCGACTCCGTGATATTCTTCCCGATAGCCTTTGCGGGCTTGGTTCCTCCGGGCGAAATCCTGCTGATGGCTGCCGCCGAGGCTATACTCAAATCGCTCTACGAAGTGATTGCCCTGCCCCTCACCATCCGCATCGTGAAATACATGAAGCGCAAGGAGGGCGAGGATGCCTACGATTACGGCACGAATTATAATCCGCTGAGGATGGATATCTGAGCCCTATGGGCCGGGACTCAATCCTGCCTGTGTCCGCAATTCTCAGGGCCGGGATTTGGAACAGCCTGCGTAATTGATATATTTGTCTTCCAAAAAATAGAGCAAGATGAAAGATTTGAGTTTTGAAGCGCAGATGCTTCATGTTCCTTACGAGCTTCCCGACGCATACGGGGCGCTGTCTATGCCGGTTTATCAGTCGGTAGCTTTTGAGTTTGATACGGCCGAGGCGATGGAGGCTGCCTTTTGCGGGCGCTCGTCCGCTCATACTTATTCCAGGATTTCGAACCCCACGGTGCAGTATTTTGAGCAGCGGGTGCAACGGGCCACGGGAGCCTTCGGGGTGACGGCCCTCGGTTCGGGCATGGCCGCCATATTTTCGAGCTTCATGACCTGTGCCTTCGCGGGATGCAACGTGGTGCTGTCGCCGCACCTGTTCGGCAACACCTACGTGCTGTTCCGGCATACGCTGGAGGGTTTCGGAGTGGAGCCGAGATTCTGCAACATGAGCGATCCCGTAGAGGTAGCCTCCCGCATAGACGGGCAAACCTGCGCCCTGTTCCTGGAGCTTATTTCGAATCCGCAGATGGAGGTGGCCGACATTGCCGCCCTGTCGGACGTATGCCGCAAAGCCGGCCTGCCTCTGATTGTCGATACTACGCTGGTGCCCTTCACGGCCTTTAGTGCGGCCGACTTCGGGGTGGACATAGAGCTTATCTCGTCGACCAAATATATATCCGGAGGAGCAACGAGCGTGGGCGGACTGATTGTTGATTACGGCAGGTTCGACTGGTCGGCTCATCCCATCCTAAGCCGCTGGGGAACGAACGGGCGCGATGCCTTCAGCGCACGGCTGCGGCGCGAGGTTCATCGTAACGTGGGCGCGTATATGTCGCCGCAAGTAGCGTCGGTGCAGACGCTCGGACTGGAAACGCTCGGCATACGCTTTGAGCGTCAGGCCTCGACGGCCTTAGAGCTGGCCCGCAGGCTGCGCAGTACGGCGGGCGTGGCCTCGGTGAACTATTCCGGGCTGGAGGAGCATCCCGGCTATGAAATCAGCCGCCGGCAGTTCGGCGATCTTCCGGGAGCTATGCTGACATTCGACCTGGCCTCGCGCACAGCCTGCTTCGATTTGATCAACCGCGTGAAGATGATCCGGCGGGCCACCAACCTGTTCGACAACCGCTCGCTGATAATCCATCCGGCCAGCACCATCTACGGCTCGCTATCCGAGGATATTCGCCTGGCGATGGACGTAAGGCAGGAAACCGTACGCCTCTCCGTGGGCCTGGAGACGGCCGATGATCTGTACGACGACCTCAGCCAAGCCTTTGGGAACTTCTAAAAGTAATCCCGCAAATTGGATGTGTATTAAAAATACGGGGGTTGCTCAAAAGGTATTCGCCCACAAAACAGAACGTATTCAAAAAACAGTTCCCGCTCAAAAAACAGGTCATTCCCGCGAAGGCGGGAATCTCCGATCGAAAAACGGGACGAATGGATGTTTTTTTCAAATAATACAAATACTATCGTCCCAGCTATCGATCGGAGATTCCCGCCTCCGCGGGAATGACCCGCTTTTTTAATCGAATCCAATTTGCATGAATTACTTTTTGAATTCACCACCTGCTTTTCGGGCGTGAAATACTTTTTTGCACAGCCCCACAGAGAATCCGTATATTTGTCCCACTCAGAAACAAAATAAGACATACGATATGATTAAAGTTTTTTACATGGCAGTTCTCCTAAGCGCGATTGTGGCCGCCTCCTCCTGCCAGGGCAACAGGTCATTCGCCAACATGCAGAAAGAACAGAACAGAGCAATATCCAGACTGATGGCCGACAGCGGCTACGTCCTCCTCAAAGACTATCCGGCCGACGGCGTTTTCAAGCCCAACGAGTTCTACAAGTTTGACGACGGCGTGTACATTAACGTGGTCGATTCCGGCAACGGACGCCGGGCCGTAGCGGGCGTTACGTCCATACTGTGCCGCGGAGCAGGCAGGGGATTAGTTGTGTATGATACCCTGGTGATGGAGAATATCAGCAATGCCAGCCCCTATCCCTTCCCTATCCTGTATGTTTACGGCTCTGCCACGGCAGCATCGGCAGCCTACGATGAGTTTACGAACTATGTATTCAGCCAGTCGCTGTTCAAACCTATGGAGTACGTAGGCGACAGCTCGGTGGTGAAGCTGATAATCCCCTTCGAGAAGAGCAGCTCCTACCTCAACAGCATAGGCGAAACCTTCTACTTCCATAAACTTCGCTACGTATTCGAACTAAGATAATCACCCCACACACCCATCATGACACTTATTAAGTCCATATCCGGAATCCGCGGAACAATAGGCGGCAGCCCCACCGACGGCCTGAATCCGCTCAGCGTCGTAAAGTTTACGGCAGCCTATGCAACCTTTATCCGGCGCAGCTCCAAGGCTTCGTCGAACATCATAGTCGTAGGACGCGACGCTCGTCCGTCGGGAAGCATCATCAAGCCCATTGTTACCGGAACGCTCTCGGCCATGGGATTCAACGTAATCGACCTCGACTTTGCTACGACGCCCACGGTGGAGCTCGCCGTGGCCAACGAGAAAGCCTGCGGAGGCATCATACTTACCGCCAGCCATAATCCGGTGCAATGGAACGCGCTGAAGCTGCTCAACGAGCAGGGCGAATTTCTGAGCGCAGCCGACGGACAGGAAGTGCTCGACATAGCCGAGGCCGACAACTTCAGGTTCTGCGACCGTCCGGGCGAGATTATCCGCTGCGACGAATGGGACGAGAAGCACATACGGTACATACTCGACCTCGACTTGGTGGACGTAGACGCCATACGGGCGGCCAACTTCCACGTTGCCGTCGATGCCGTCAACTCCGTGGGAGGCATCATCCTGCCGCCCTTCCTTAAGGCCCTCGGAGTATCGCGGACAACCATACTCAACGGTGCGGCCGACGGCCGCTTTGCCCATAATCCCGAACCGCTGCCCGAAAACCTCAGCGAGCTGTCGGACCTGATGAAGACCTCAAACGCCCACGTGGGATTTGCCGTCGACCCCGACGTTGACCGGCTCGCCATCGTTTGCGAAAACGGCGACTTCTTCGGCGAGGAATACACCCTCGTGGCCGTTGCCGACTACATCCTCAGCCATACTGCCGGCGCCGCCGTGAGCAACCTCAGCTCCAGCCGCGCCCTGCGCGACGTGGCCCGCTCCCACGGATGCGATTATCATACGGCCGCAGTCGGCGAGGTAAACGTGGTCGACAAGATGAAGGCCACCGGCGCCGTGATAGGCGGCGAAGGCAACGGAGGCGTAATCTATCCGCCGGCGCACTACGGACGCGACGCCCTGGCAGGCATAGCCCTCTTCCTTTCGCACCTGGCGCATAGCGGCACTACTCCGAGCAAGCTGCGCGAAGCATATCCCTCATATTATATATCCAAGCAGAAGGTGGAACTGACGCCGCAGGTTGATGTAGACGCTCTGCTGCGGCGCGTACGGCAGCGCTTCGCCGCCTACGATATAACCGACATCGACGGAGTGAAGATAGACTTCCCCGACAAGTGGGTGCATCTGCGCAAAAGCAACACCGAACCCATCATACGCATCTACGCCGAAGCCCGAACCGAGGCCGAAGCCGGCGAGCTGGGAGCGCAGCTCATCCGAATCATTCAGGAGATACAATAAGCCGTCCCGGAATCCACCCTGCACATGCGCGTCCCTTCACTCCAGGATTTATATCTCCAAAAACCCGTAACTATAATCGTACTTATAGCCGCCATAGCCGTACTGCCGTGGATAGGCCCCGACGATTTCCATACCAAAGGCGAGCCCCGCGAGGCATCCGTAGCCGTATCAATGCTGCAAACAGGCGACTGGGTGCTGCCCAAGGTGTATGCCGACGAGTTTGCGTACAAGCCTCCGATGTCGCACTGGCTCATGGCTCTCTTTTCGCTGCCTCAGGGACATGTATCGGAATGGAGCGCCCGCCTGCCCTCGGCCCTTGCCTATATCATCATGGCCGGCGCAAGCCTGTTCTTCTTCGGCCGGCGGATACGATTGCAGCCGGCCTTCATAGCCGCCCTCATACTCATCACCTGCTTCGAGGTTCATCGCTGGGGATTAGCCGCGCGGGTCGATATGGTGTCTACAATGTTCATAGTGCTGTCGCTCTTTGCGCTCTACCGATGGGAGGAACGCTCCGAGCTCAAGGGCCTCCCCCCCGCCCTGCCGCTTCTGCTGGGATGCGCAGTGCTGTCGAAGGGGCCTGTGGGGGTCGTACTCCCATTGCTCGTATTGGGTGTGTATTTATTGGCTCTGCGGAGATATTCGCCCGGCCTTATCCTCAAGGCGCTGCTGTATGCCGGAGTGTCGGCCCTGTTCCTTCCGGCGCTCTGGTACGTGGCAGCCTGGAAACAGGGGGGCAGCGAGTTTATCAGCATGGCCTTAGCCGAGAACTTCGGTCGCTTCCTTCACATCGAGAACCCCGCCCTGTCCTATGAGCTTGGACATCGCAACGGCCTGTGGTATCATCCCGTGATGCTGATGGCCGGCCTGCTGCCCTGGAGCCTGCTCTCCATATTCGCCCTCTTCGGGATGAACTATCGCAAGTACATAGCCGCCCTGTCATCTCCCAAAAAGCTGCTGAGACGGATGCAAATAGACAAGGTACGGCTCTTCAGCCTCGTCGCCGCCCTCTGCATCCTGGTGTTTTACAGCATTCCCTCCAGCAAGCGCAGCGTATACGTAATGCCCGCCTACCCCTTCGTAGCCCTTTTCCTGGCCGACAGTCTGCTCAGGATATCCTTCCACCGCCGGCAGGTGACGCGCATCTTTGCCGGCGTCGTCGGCCTCATAGGGATTATAGCCTTCGGACTTGTTGCGGCTATGACTTTGGGATTCGACCCTGCATCGGTGGCCGGCCCCCTGCTTCGCGGCTCGGCGCTGCACGATGTGGGCCTACTCATGCAATTCCTCGCACGCCCCGGCTGCATAACTATCCTTATCCTCCTGGCAGGCCTCATGTCCATAGGAGTTTTAATTTATCAGATGTGCCGGCGTAACAACATCAAGGCCCTCTACGCATCCGTGTTCCTCACCTTCGCCCTGAACCTGCTGGTCGACGGCGTCGTCATGCGCAGCATACGCAACGGCAACTCCTCCCGCCCCTTTGCCGAGCACATCATGCGCGAATATCCCCTCAACGGCCGTAACGCCTACGTGATGAACAATCCCCGCGAATACCGAAACCTGTACGGCCTCAATTTCTACATGAGCAACAGCTTCCAAAACTTTGAAACGGAGCAGCCCGAGGCCGGCTATTTCCTCATAGCCGAGCGCGACGCTGCAAAGGCCATCGCCCTGTACGCCGATCGCTATCGCTTCGTCCTGCTCACCTCCTCGCCCCGCATCTCCGAGCTCGGCCAGCCCATACTGCTGTATGAGTTCCGAACGACTACCCTCCCCTAAATCCGTAGGCTCTCCTTGCTCCCCCCGGCCCGGTATTATACCTTACGGGCTATAAATTCCGTGGGAGTGATGCCTTCGATTTGCTTGAAGACGCGGTTGAATGTTGACTGGTTCTTGAAGCCGGAGGAGGTGAAGATGTATTCAAGCGTATAGTTCTTGCTGCTTTCGCGCAGCATCTCCTTGGCGTTGCGAACCCTGTGGCTGTTGACGTATGCCGAGAAGTTCATGCCGGTGTGGAGGCTGATGGCTTTGGAGGCGTACATGGTGTTGCAGCCTATGTACCGGGCAAGCTGCGTGACGGTGAATCCCGGATCGTAAAAGGGATAGCCTTCGCTGAAGTATTCTTCTATGGCGGCGAAGATGGGGCCGTACTTGCTGCTGTCTTTAATCTCGCCTATGGAGGCGCCGGCATTATAGGCCCAATAGATGCGGGCTTCGGCTATTTTCTGCATATAGTATATCATACAGAAGGCAACGAGCAGCGCACTCACAAGCGGCTGCACCAACGAAACCTTTGCGCCTAAGGAGAGAGACGAGTGCTGAGCCGTTTTGTCGTACCACGGACGCATAAAATCGTAGAAGACCGGCTTCAGATAGTCGGTTGCAACAAGTAGCATTATTATAAGGCTGACGACGGCGCAGAAGAACACCATAATCCGGCCGGGGCGCATGTCGGGGTAGACAATAATGGCGGCAATGGGGGCAACGGCTATCCACAGATAGTTGCCGAGGTTCCCGAATATGTGCGACACAACGGCCAGCGGAGTAATAAGAATGACGGAGCCGAGGACAACTATGGTGATAAACGATTTAAGCTGTGCAAACGGAAACTTGAACGAGATCAGCAGCCCCGCAAGGTAAACCGTGCAAAGAACGCCAAGTGCATGTAAAACCGGAATGAGGTGCAGTATGTCGCGCATCAACAAGACGGACAGGACACTGTTGAACAGGATTAACAGCGAAACAATAATAAGGCAGCGCCTTTGCAGCGCCTCAACGCTCGCATTTTCAGCAGAGGAGGAGATAACATCTTCCATGATGGGTTGTTTTTTGAATAAAGCAGATTAACAATTATATGTGTCTCTCTATAATTGAGTTTATGTAAATCAGAGTGCATGTAAATGAGATGGTTTAATGTCCGGAAGTGATTTTAGCAAGGGCATACATCGTATCTTTTATTATTTCCGAAAACTTCTTTCTGACTGTCCGAAGGCATTCTCCCGCATCGCGGAGGCATTGCCCGGGAATACTATGCAAAGCATGAATGAAGCTGATACTGTGTTTCATATCCAGGTTAAATCCGGCTGCATGATGTGCCGGGAGCGGGTTGTTTTTGTAGATGATAAAAAAAGGTAGCGCGCATATATAATATCTAAACTCTGATTTACATAAACTCAATTATTGTTCAAGCATGATTTTCATTTGAATTTGTTGTGTCAACGACGGGCCAAAGATAAGGTTTTCTTGCAATTATGAGTCTCTCCGTCACTATAAATCATGAAATATGAATAGAACGCGACCGGGTCGCATATAGCAAGCGTTTTTTGCCTTAAAATCTTTAATCACAGCTCAAAATTGATTTTACCTAAGCTCCACGCTGTCAGCGGGACGGATATTTTTTTTAACCGAAGCTCCACGCCGGCAGCGGCGAGCTTATTTTTTTTGGGCGAAGAGCCTCGACGGCAGCGGCGAGCTTATTTTTTTTGGGCGAAGGCCCTCGACGGCAGCGGCGAGCTTATTTTTT
>JAITGS010000068.1 GCA_031280435.1 Tannerellaceae bacterium
AACGACCTCGACAAGATGGACGGCGTTTTCCTGCGTCGCGGACAGTACACTTTCCCGCTCGACAACGACCGCAAGTGGGCTTTCAAGCCTTTAGCCTCCATTGGCGATACGGTTGGGGCAGGCGACTGGCTGGGCGAAGTCGACGAGAACTTCCAGCCGCACAAGATTATGGTTCCCTTCGTGTTTGAAGGCAGCTTTACGATCAAAAGCCTGGCCGCAGAAGGCGAGTATACTATTAACGATACGATTGCGGTGCTGTCCGACAGCGAAGGCCGCGACGTTCCGGTAACTATGACGCAAAAGTGGCCTGTAAAGAAGGCCATCACATGCTATTGCGAGAAACCGCGCCCCTTCAAGCTGCTCGAAACCGGCGTACGAACGATAGACACGGTCAATCCGATAGTGGAGGGCGGCACGGGCTTCATCCCCGGCCCCTTCGGAACGGGCAAGACGGTGATGCAGCATGCCATATCGAAGCAGGCGGAGGCCGACATAGTGGTGATTGCCGCATGCGGCGAGCGCGCCAACGAGGTGGTAGAGATCTTTGCCGAGTTCCCTCACTTAGTGGATCCCCACACGGGCAGGAAGCTGATGGAGCGTACTATTATCATTGCAAATACGTCGAACATGCCTGTGGCGGCCCGTGAGGCCTCGGTCTACACGGCTATGACCATATCCGAATATTATCGCAGCATGGGCTTGAAGGTACTGCTGATGGCCGATTCAACGTCGAGGTGGGCTCAGGCTCTGCGCGAGATGTCGAACCGTCTGGAAGAGCTCCCCGGCCCCGACGCTTTCCCTATGGATCTCTCGGCTATCATTGCCAACTTCTACGCCCGTGCCGGATACGTGAAGCTCAACAACGGCGCAAGCGGATCGGTTACGTTCATAGGAACGGTTTCGCCCGCCGGCGGCAACCTCAAGGAGCCCGTAACCGAAAATACCAAGAAGGTGGCCAGATGCTTCTATGCTCTTGAGCAGGAGCGGGCCGACCGCAAGCGCTATCCGGCCATCAATCCCATAGACAGCTACTCCAAATACCTGGAATACCCCGAATTTCAGGAATACATAGCCGGACACGTTTCGCCGGCATGGATAGAGAAGGTGAACGAAATCAAGACGCGCATGCTTCGCGGCAAGGAAATATCCGAGCAGATAAACATACTTGGCGACGACGGCGTGCCGGTGGATTACCATATCACGTTCTGGAAATCGGAGCTCATCGACTTCGTGATCCTTCAGCAGGATGCCTTCGACGAGGTTGATGCCGTGACGCCGCTCGAACGCCAGGAGTTCATGCTCGACAGGGTGGTGAGCGTATGTCGCGCGGAATTTAAGTTTGACACCTTCGTGGAGGTGATGGACTTCTTCAAAAATCTAATTAATATCTTCAAGCAAATGAACTATTCGAAATATCAGAGCGAACAGTTCCACAAGTTCAACGAGCAGGCGAACAACATGCTGAAGGAAAGAACCGCTCAAGCAGGGAGGGCTTAAAACAATGGCAACAAAAGCATTTCAGAAAATATATACAAAGATTACGCAGATTACTAAGGCCACCTGTTCGCTACGGGCAACAGGAGTTGGGTACGACGAGCTCGCCTCCGTGAACGGCAAACTCGCCCAGGTGGTGAAAATCCTTGGCGATGAAGTCACCCTGCAGGTTTTTTCGGGCACTGAAGGCATCCCGACCAACGCCGAGGTAGTATTTATGGGCAAATCGCCTACGCTGAAGGTAGGCGAACAGCTTGCCGGACGCTTCTTCAACGCTTACGGCGACCCGATAGACGGCGGCCCGGCCATAGACGGCAGGGAAATCGAGATCGGAGGCCCGTCGGTTAATCCCGTAAGGCGCGAACAGCCCTCGGAACTCATCGCTACCGGTATTGCAGGCATCGACCTCAACAATACTCTCGTGACGGGCCAGAAGATCCCCTTCTTTGCAGATCCCGATCAGCCTTTCAATCAGGTTATGGCTCTGGTGGCTCTGCGCGCCGAGTCCGACAAGATCATTCTCGGCGGAATGGGTATGACCAACGACGACTACCTCTTCTTCCGCAATACCTTCAGTAACGCCGGAGCTCTCGACCGAATCGTAAGCTTTATCAATACCACAGAGAATCCGTCGGTGGAGCGTTTGCTCATTCCCGACATGGCGCTAACGGCGGCAGAGTATTTTGCCGTCGAGAAGAACGAGAAAGTTCTGGTGCTCCTCACCGATATGACTAACTATGCAGACGCCCTTGCGATTGTATCCAACCGTATGGATCAGATACCATCAAAAGATTCCATGCCCGGCTCTATTTACTCCGACCTTGCCAAGATATACGAGAAGGCCGTGCAGTTTCCCGACGGAGGCAGTATCACCATCATAGCCGTCACAACCCTTTCGGGGGGAGATATAACCCACGCCGTGCCGGACAACACCGGCTATATAACCGAGGGGCAGCTATATCTCCGGCGCGACAGTGATATAGGTAAGGTTATAGTCGATCCCTTCCGCTCACTCAGCCGCCTGAAGCAGCTCGTCACCGGAAAGAAAACACGGCAGGATCATCCTCAGGTGATGAACGCCGCAGTTCGCCTTTATGCCGATGCAGCCAATGCCAAGACAAAGTTAGAGAACGGCTTCGACCTGACGGATTACGACAACCGCGCCCTGGCCTTCGCCAAGGAATATTCGGATAAGCTACTCGCCATCGACGTCAATCTCAACACCACGGAGATGCTCGACGTGGCCTGGAAACTCTTTGCCGACTACTTTACGCCCGCCGAGGTCAACATCAAACAGGAGCTTGTCGATAAATTCTGGAAAAACTGATCCCACGACGTACCGATTCATCCCCGGCAACCCTGAGCAAGGCATACGGTTTCAGGGCAGCCAAGGGATAATGCATAAATACATCTCAAAAAAATGGCAATCAAGTTTCAGTACAATAAAACATCGCTCCAGGCTTTGGAGAAGCAGCTAAAGATACGGGAGCGCGCCCTGCCGACCATCAAAAGCAAGGAAAGCGCCCTGCGCATGGAAGTGACGCGCAACAAAGACGAAGTGACCGAGCTGGAAAACAGGCTGGAAAAGGAAATTCGCAGCTACGACGGCATAGTGGCCCTCTGGAACGAATTTCGACCCGACCTCGTGAGCGTGCAGGACGTATCGCTTTCCACCAAGAAGATCGCAGGCGTAGTGGTACCTGTCCTCAACGGCGTCGACTTCGGTGTGCAGCCATACAGCCTGTTCAACAGTCCGGCGTGGATAACCGACGGTATTGAGCTCCTCAAAGGACTTGCGCGCACAGGCATAGAGGCCGAATTTTCGCGCATGAAACTCGAACTACTGGAGCATGCCCGGAAAAAGACCACCCAGAAAGTCAATCTGTTCGAGAAAGTCCAGATACCGGGATACAAAGACGCCATCCGCAAGGTCAAGCGATATATGGAAGACGAACAGAGCCTCTCGAAGGCATCCCAAAAGATTATGCGCACCAACCAGGAAAAGCGCAAGAAGAAGACTGAAGAAGAGGAGGCACGCCCATGATCCTTCCGATGAAGAAATACGCCTTTATGGTGTATCACAAGGAATACGAGGACTTCCTCCACAAGCTGCGCGATCTGGGCGTGGTTCACATCAATGCAACCAGAGCTATTGCAGGCAATGCAGATCTTCAGGCCATAGCAGCCGAGCGCAAAAGGATCAAGACGCTGCTCGGCCGGTTCGACAGTATTCGCAATGGAGCCTCCGACGCAGCGGCATCGCTGCCTCCCGCAAGAGAACTCACCAAGGCCGAAGGCCTGCGGATGCTCGACGAGCTTGAAGCCCTCCAGGAAAAAAAGCTGCTGCTGCAAGCCGACAGGCAGGCTCTGCAAAAAGACTTGGAGTACATGCAGATCTGGGGCGAATTCAGCTACACCGATATTGAGAATCTGAAGGAAGCCGGCTACGAGCTAAGCTTCTTCACCTGCCCCACCTCCCGCTTCGATCCGAAGTGGGCCGACAGCTACAATGCCTTCCTCATAAACAATTACCAGTCGGTTAGCTATTTCGTTTGCATCACCCCCGAAGGAGAGCCCATAGAAATAGAAGCCGATCGGCCCCGCATGCCCGACAGAGGCCTCGACGTACTCAGAGCCGCAGCCCTCCAAATCGACGAGCGCATAAGCAAAATCGACAGGCGCATGCAGGAAGCAGCCACGGCTGACTACGCCACGCTTGAGGCCTTCGACAAATGCCTTCAGGACGAGTACAACTTCTCAAACGTCATGGTGCAAACCGAACGGCAGGCCGACAATCACATCATGTTCCTCCAGGGATGGATCATTGCCGCCCAGGCCGAACAGCTCCAAACGGCGCTCGACCGTCAGGGATACTTCTACCGTCAGGTGGCCATAGAGGAAAGCGACAAGGTACCCATCCGGCTGAAGAATAACCGCTACGCCCGCCTGTTTGAGCCCCTCACCGAAATGTTTTCACTGCCCAATTACCGTGAGATCGACCCCACCCCACTGCTCGCACCCTTCTTTATGCTATTCTTCGGACTATGCTTTGGCGACGCAGGCTACGGACTGCTGTTGCTGCTAATCTGCACATTGCTCAAGCGGAAGGTAGACGCCGGGGTGAAGCCCTTCCTTTCGCTGGCACAGTGGCTTGGAGGCACGGCCATGGTAGTAGGAACGCTTGCCGGCACCTTTTTCGGAATAGCGCTCGTCGACGTTCCGGCGCTGGCATCCGTGAAGAATTATTTCCTCACGCAAGATAATTTGATGACACTGTCCATAGTTCTCGGGCTGGTCCATATCGTTTTCGGCAAGATTGTCGCCGCATGCAAGACCTGCATACAGCGCGGGCCGAAGTACGGCATCGCCCCCTGGGCCTGGGTTGTGGCTATCGTCGCCCTGCTGGCAGCCTTAGGCCTGCCGTCTCTCGGCATACAATTATCGGAGATTGGCCTCAACATTTGCTATGGGCTGGCCTCAGCATCCGGCCTTGCTATCCTCTTCTACAATTCTCCGGGCAAAAATATCATAGTGAACGTAGGCTCCGCACTCTGGGCGCTCTATAATGCAGCATCGGGGATGCTGGGCGATGCGCTTTCCTACATCCGGCTCTTTGCGATAGGTCTGACGGGCGGAATCCTGGGAGGCGTATTCAATATGCTTGGTGTCGAGATGACGGCGGAGCTGCCAATCTTTGCGAGAATCCCCACCATGTTGCTCATACTGCTTGTAGGCCACGGGATAAACATAGGGCTATGCATGATAGGGTCGCTCGTCCATCCTATTCGCCTCATCTACGTTGAGTACTTCAAAAATTCCGAATACGAAGGAGGCGGCACAGCCTATTTACCCTTCAAAAAAGCATAATAATAAATCATTAATACATTTTTAAAACACGATTCAATTATGGAAATAGCAATTTTATTGTCCGCAGCCGGCATTGCCATTATGACCGGAGGCGCATTTGTAGCCAGTACCCTTGGTGTGACAATTACAGGCAACGCCGTTGTTGGCGCTATGAAGAAGAACCCGGAGCCGTTCGGCCTCTATCTTGGGCTTAGCGCCTTGCCGAGTTCGCAGGGGCTTTACGGATTCGTTGGCTATATCATGACGAGTAAGTACCTCACCGAGTCTGTCAGCATGCTGCAGGCATGCGCCGTTCTCACGCTCGGAATAATGATGGGCGTGGCCTGTATCTATTCGGCCATCCGCCAGGCCCAGGTGTGCGCAAACGGAATCACGGCTATCAGCGCCGGACATAACGTCTTCGTACCCACAATGGTTATGGGCGTCTTCCCGGAGCTCTACGCCATCCTTTCGCTGCTGGTTGTGCTCCTCGTATCTTTTGCGATATAAGCCCGCCCGCATAAATATACCAAATAGCGCCTTGCATCACCACCAATGACGATGCAAGGCGCTTCTTTTTTTGTCCGCAGCCCTTCCCGCCCTTACAGCGCCAGCACCAAGGTGCCGCCCAGTATAAGCAGGCCCCCCAGCACCGTCTTCACATCCATCTGCTCGTGAAGAAAGAAGAACGAAAGCAGCATCACGAACACAACGCTCAGCTTGTCTATGGGGGCCACCTTCGACACATTTCCCGTCTCCAGGGCTTTGAAGTAAAATATCCACGACAGCCCCGTGGCTATGCCCGAAAGTATAAGGAAAGCAAGATTGGTTTTACTAATTCCCCGAACATCGCGGAGCTGACCGCCGAACAAAACAATTCCCCAGGCCAGGAGCAGCACTACGGCCGTACGTACAGCCGTGGCCACATTCCCGTTGATCCCCCTGACGCCAACCTTTGCCAGAATGGCAGTAAGCGCGGCAAACAGCGCCGACAGCAATGCATATATCTTCCACATATCAATAATTATTTGGGTTACTAAATTCTTTTTTACGGCCCCAAAAGTAGTTGATAGCAAGCAAAAAACCGCATACCCTCCTACCCCTTTGCAGGCCCGTGAGCCGTAGTTGATGCCTTCGCTGCCTCGGCACGGCACGGCCCTCCGCCACATTTCCCCCTCATCTTCTTGCGTACATGTTGGCGCCCGCTCGCCTCTTTTGCACCTTTTTTTGGGGGGAATAATATGGCTCTATTCCGTATGATGCCTTTCCTCCGGCCGGAGGATGTTCTTCTTCCCCTTTATCGCCTTCAAAGAACTTTGAAACTGTGCTGACATTTTTTTGGAGCTTTCAAAGAACTTTGAAACCGTACTAATGTTTTTCCGGGACTTTCAAAGAACTTTGAAACGGATAAAACATTTTTGAGATGTTTTCAAAGTTCTTTGAAACGCTCAAAACATTTTCAATAGAGTTTCAAAGTTCTTTGAAAGTCCCAAAATATTTTTCATACCACTTCAAAGTACTTTGAAACCATCAAAACATTTTTAATATCATTTCAAAGTACTTTGAAACTCTCAAAAAAAATCTCATATCATTTCAAAGTACTTTGAAACCGATAACAGATATTTGGAGTTCTTGCCTGGAAGGCTTAGCTTTGTGTTTCAATTTTAAAACATATAAGGTATGCTGTTAAATACAAGGCAAATTGGTTTTTTGAACATACTGCGGGATGAAGAGCACCTGTTTTATGGCCAGACTTTGAGGGATGAGATCCGGGATGATGTGCTTTCGGTATCGGAGCTGGTGCCCGTATGGAATGCGTATGAGCCTGTGCTTCACCATGAGGGGCTGTTGTTCCAGGTGTCGAAGGCCTCGATTGAAACGGCGACTATTGCGAAGGAGGACAGGCTGCGCGACGTGACGTTCAGGGAGGTTCGCCGCCTGCTTAAGTACTACTCAAAAATGGGGAGCTCGCCCGCCAAGGAAGCTGCCGATTCGCTGCTTTTCCTGATGCACACCTACGATGCGGCCGACCATCGCAACATTTTCGGCGAGACGGCATACATCCGGGGGCTTGTAGCCGACTTTGGGCGGCCTGAGCACGCCGCCATGGTCGATACCGTTCCGGGCCTGCGCGAGCTCCTTGCGATATTGGCGTCGGCCAACGAAAAGCTGGACCTGCTGTACAACCAAAGGCTGCATGCTCGCGAGGAGCTGGAGGCGCTCGGCAAGCGTGTGAACGTGCGCAAGGATGCGGACAGGGCGCTGGTTCGCCTTCTTGGCGCCATCAATACCGTTTATGAGTACAATGAGCTCAAGGCGCAGTCGCAGGCTTTGCGGGACGTGCTCCAGCGTATCGCCATGCGTATAAACGGTTTGGGGGACAAGCTCCGCCTGATAATGGCCCAGCGCCAGGGCCGCCGCCGCAAAAAAATCGAACGGGAAAAGGAGAAGCCAGCCTCTCCGACGCCGCCCCCTTCGCCGGAAGGCGACGCAAAAAAGTAGCCTACGGTATTATCTACGCAAGAAAGTGGCAAAGAAAACCTGCGGAGGGCAATGCGGCTGCGGGAAGGGGGAAACCGAAGCGGCAGACGCTGATTTATACGCAAGAAAAGGGAAAAAGAAAACCCGCGGACGGGGGTGCGGCTGCGGGATGGGGGGAGAGAAATTCCGGGTTATGCATGAAGCTGCCTTCGTGCCTAACCCGGAATTTTTGGTTTGGTGCCTTAGCTCTTTGGAGGCAATGCGGAGGACCATCCGGTGTTTTGTTCCAGGCCGGAGGCGTTGATTTCGTTTGCGGGTATGGGGTATACGAATTTGGAGGCGTCCCAGTTGCTGATGGGGAAGTTTCCGCCGGAGCGGGTCATGAGCTCGCCTGTGCGGCGAAGGTCGAACAGGCGGTGGCCTTCCTGGAAGAGTTCTCGCCTGCGCTCTGCGGAGATGAACTTGAGGAGCCCGGCTTTGTCGGTTGGTATGTCGGACTGTTGGAGGTCGGGATTGCGCCTGGCCACCTCGAAGAGGGCGTCGACGGCATCGGCCTGGCCGAGCTGGGCCTTGGCTTCGGCAATTATCAGGTAGAGCTCGGGCAGGCGGAAGACGGGAATGTTGCTGGTTGCCTTAGAGCTGGGCAGTCCGTCGAATTTTAGGGCCCGGATTTGCTCGCCGGTTCCGTCGCCAAACAATCCCAGCCGCATATCGTTCTCGGCAAAAATTGCTATCAGGCCGCTTGTGGCCTTGCCGTTGTACGAGCCGTAGAGTGTATTGAGGGAATTGGCCGAGAGGTTGTCGTCGGCTGTTTTTGATATGGTGAATATGTCTTCGGATGTCGGAACAATATCGAACCACATGTTTACGTAGTTTGACGGTGTCATCACGAGGCTTCCTTTGCGAAGTTCTATGCCGGACTGTGCGGCGGAGATTGCTCCACCCCAGTCTGCCATGTAAAGCTTGACGCGGGCTTCGAGTGCTGCGACTGCGGCTGCATTGAAGTGAAAGGCGCTTGAGCCTGCTGCCGATATTCCTTCTTTGGCGAGTCCTATTTCTTTGAGGACTTGGGCGTATGCGTCGGCTACTGTGCTGCGGTGTACTTCCTGGAAGGGTGGTATAATATCCTCGTCGATGATTACTATTCCGAGGCTTCCCGTGTTGGAGGAGCTGTACGGCAGTCCGTAGATATTGACGAGTGTGAAGTGGGCGAGGGCCTTGAGAGCGTAGGCCTGTGCTATTGCGGCCCGGATGGTGGCCTCGTCTCCGGATGTCACTCCCTCGGCGAGGAGGGCCTTGCCGGCTGTGATGAGGCGTGTGGCCCGGTCGAGTACCTTGTATCCGTACTCCCACATGTGCATCATGTAGTCCGTACTTTCGTTGAGTGTGAACTGGTAGATGTCGTTAAAGTGTCCGGAGGTGCCGAGCATGTATGTGTTGTCGGCTGCAATGTCGCCGGTTGCTATGACGTTTCTTCCGTAGAACTCGTATCGGCCCAGGGTGTAGTACACTCCGTTCAGTGCGTTGGTAATATCCTTGGCGGTCTTGAAGGCCTCGGTGTCGTCTACGGCGTCGCTGGGTGCGTATGTGAGGAAATCGTCGCATGCCACGGATGACATGATGAGGGCGGCTATGATAAATATATTAAGTAAGTGTTTCATATATATTCATGCTTTGTTTTAATGTGTGATTGAATCAGAAATTGAGGTTGAGTCCGAACATGAGCTTCCGTGCCTGCGGATAATTCCACCAGATGACGCCGTCGAATGCTGTTTCGGGGTTCAATCCTCTGAAGTCGTCGCCCAGGGCCCATGTTGCGAGGTTCTCGCCTGATACGAAGAGTCGGACTTTTTCTATGCTCAGCTTGCCGAGTATGCTCTTGGGTATATTGTATCCGAGCTGTATGTTGTAGAGCTTGATATACGATCCGTCCATGAGGAAGCGGCTGGAGTGGCTGGTATTGTTGCCGTACTTGGGCGCCGGGACGGTAGTTTGGTCGCCGGGCTTGCGCCACATGTTTTCGTAGACGTACTCGGTGGTATTGCCGAAGGGGTTGTTGATGTTTTCATCGTAGCGTGCGGCGCTGTTGTATACCTTCCCCCCGAAGGAGTAGTTCAATTGGAAAGAGAGGTCGAAATCGTACGCCCGGATGTTGTTGGTGAAGCCTCCGTACAGTTTCGGATCTGCTTCGCCGAGGTATCGCTTGCCGGCGGCGTTGTAATCGGTTGTTGTTTCGGTTCCTTCTTCTCCTTTGTACCATAGCTGCGCTCCGGTTTCGGGATCTACGCCTGCGTATTCCTTCATTTTAAAGGTATAGTACGGCCTGCCGGCTTCGCGTATGGTGTAGGTGGATTCGATGGGCATGTCCGTGCTCAGTTTTACTATCTTGTTTTTGTTGTGTGTGAGATTAAGGCTGAAGTTCCAGCCGAAGTTGCTGCTCTTAACCGGAGTTACTCCCAGGACGGCCTCTACTCCGGTGTTCTGCATCTCTCCCACGTTCTGCATGATGTTGGCAAAACCTGTGGTACGCGACAACGGCACCTCGAAGAGCATATCGCTTGTTACATTATTATAATATTCCAAATCGAGGGTGATAAAGTCGAGCAGGCCTATCTCCAATCCTATATTGAACTTGCCGGTTTGCTCCCACCTAAGGTCGGGGTTGGCGATTTGTGTCGGAATCATTCCGGGGCTGTTTGCATACTTGTATCCGTAGCCGTATAGTCCGCGGGCACGGTACCAGCCTATGTCCTGGTTGCCGGTCGTTCCGTAGCTTGTGCGCAGGGTAAGATTGGAGAGCCAGTCGCGGGTTGCGTCCATGAATGATTCGTTGATGAGGCGATACTTCAATCCGGCCGACCAGAATGTTCCCCATTTGTTGTTGGCTCCGAAGCGTGAGGAGCCGTCGCGGCGCAAACTTGCCGAGAGGTAGTATTTGTCGGCATAGTCGTACTCTCCGTTCATGAAGTATGAGGCGAGGGCATAGTTGGTGATCGACGTGACGGCGTCGCCCGGTACGGAGCCGTTCTCCAGGGTGTAAACGGCGTCTGTGGGATAATTGGAGGTCGACATGTAGGCGTCGTCGTCGTTGGCGAACTGAGTTTCCTCGCCAATGAGCAGGTTGAGGTTGTGCGAGCCGAAGGACTTGGTGTAGTTCAGCGTATTGGTCCACGTCCAGAGGGTTCTGTATCTGTTACCTTCTTCGCCGAGCATTCCCATGTCGTTTCCCTGGGGCTGGAGCATGGACCAGAGGCCGAACTCCTTGGCGTTGTAGAAGTCCATTCCGTAGCGGGAAAGGAAGGTGAAGTTGTTGAGGAAGGCGACCTTCACCCATGGCGATACGGTTGCGCGATATTGCTTGGCGCTGCTCTTGTCGCCTTTCTCGCTGCGCTGTGCAACGGGGTTGTATCCCGTGCCTGTGTTCATGTTCCAGCTTCCGTCTTCATTGTATACGGGTTCGATGGGGAGCATCATCATTGCCATGGTGATGGGGTCGGAGAAGTATCCGCCTCCCGCTCCGTGATTCATGTTGGAGAAGGATGCGGAGGCATTGAGCCCGAGGCTTACATGGCTGCTGATCTCGTGGCTGAGGTTGAGCCGTCCGGAGTATCGCTTCATGTCTTTGGAGATGACTATGCCGGTTTCGTCGTAGTATGCTCCGGAGAGGAAGAACTTGGTCTTCTCGCTGCCGCCGGAGATGTCGATGTTATAGTCCTGCGTAACTCCCGTGCGGGTAACGGCTTCGTACCAGTCGGTGTCGAGCCCTGCCGGCCCTGCTACCAGCCCGAGGCCATCGTCGCTGGTGACAAATTCCTTCACTTCATCCATTGAATAGCCATCGTCAAACCAGCCTGTGTTCTTACCCATCACTCCTATAAAGTCGTACCATTCGGCGGTGTTGAGCATGCGATAGCTGTTGCGCGCCGGTATCATGGCGTTGCCGGCCTTGGCTGTCAGGCTAACCTTGGTCTTGCCGGCCTTTCCACTCTTGGTGGTGATAACAACAACGCCGTTCGAAGCCCTGGAGCCATAGATAGATGTCGCGGTGGCATCCTTCAGGATAGAGATAGTCTCTATGTCGTTGGGATTCATGTTCGACAGCGGGTTGAGGGTAGCCGCCTCACCGGAGCGCATGCCGAAGCTTCCGGTCGACACAGGTACGCCGTCGATAACGTAGAGCGGCTGCGTGCCGGAGTTCATAGAGCCCAAGCCGCGGATGAGCACAGCGTTGTAGGCTCCGGGCTGCCCCGTTGTAGAGGCGATGGTGAAGCCCGTGGCCGCGCCTTGCAGAGCCCTTATGGGGTCGGCGTTGGTGCTCTTGGTAATTACATCATTGCCGACGGTCGAGGCCGAGCCCGTGAAGGCAACTTTGCGGGTTACGCCGTAGCCCGTGACCACCACCTCGCTCAGCGAGTGCTCGCTCGATTGCAATTGCACATTGACGGTCGGGCGTAGGGCCACCTCCTGGGTGGTCATGCCGACGTATGAAATAACTAAGGTACGGGCA
>JAITGS010000047.1 GCA_031280435.1 Tannerellaceae bacterium
GGCGAATATAGTTAAAAAAGCCTCGATTCACCCAAAACGGGGTGAATCGAAAACCTAATCCAATAACAACCAGCGCTTTGGAATCTTGCCGAAAATGACGTGGCGAAGTCAGGAAAAAGTCGCGGCGGACGGATTTGAAGGCTGTTGAGCCGCAAAACCGGGAGATTTGTATAGCTCAACAAATGTTGAGAGCTCCCTGCCGGCAACAGGGCCGTTTCAACAAATGTTGAGAGCTCCGTGCTGACAGCAGGACGGTTTCAACAAATGTTGAGAGCTCCCTGCTGACAGCAGGGCCGTTTCAACAAATGTTGAGAGCTCCGCTATGACTGGGGCCTTCTCAACAAATGTTGAGACGATGTTGCGTAGAGGAGGGAGGTTCGCCGGCCTTAGGCAGAACGGCTCAAAGCAGAAAAGAGAGGCCGTAATTGTCCACCAAATTTTGCCTAAGGCGCTGCCTTTTTTATACTCACCTAAAATAATATGCAGCATACTGCGTTCAATATACATCAAGTATATATTGAAGCAATAATGGACTTATACAATATTATGAAACCAGTAATTATCTCTTTTTTCCTTGTAATTCTTGCCTATTCAACTCTCTCTAATCAGGGAGATGCGAAAGCGCCGGCACAATCAAATACTATATCATTCAACCGGAAAATGCCGATTAACATTGCCGACTCCTCACAACTCCGTCCTTATAGCATGCTGACGGTAAGCGAACAGCAATATCCCATGTTTGTCCCATGGGCAAACCGCTGAATCAAGCCTGAACAGGGCACTATAAACTCATACGAATCAGGGCAGCCGATACAGGCTTGCCCTGATTTTTTTTGGGAACTTCTACTAATTGCTTTTTCTGCGTTTCGCTCTGTCGGCAAAATGCTCATGTACTAAAGTACACTGCGCTTTTGCCTCCGTCGCAAGCCTTGAAAAAGCTAATTATTAGAAGTTCCCCTTTGCACATCCGCATAGCCTCCGGCCCAAGGCAAGTTATCCACTTTAAGCTTTAGTTATCAACAGGCAGAACAGCTATTTAAAGGGCTAATATATATTTGTAGCAGGATATTAAAGACAGAAAAACAATGGCAAAGTCCACACAAAAAAAGGTTTCAGGCGCCGATTTGCCGACCCCGGCACATGGCTTTTTCTTCGCGATAAAAGCCTGGGGGCTACGCACGCTGCGAGCTGTGAAAGATGCTCTGGCCGGCATAACAAGATACGGGCGGGAAGATACCTGGGACAATGCGGCTCTGCTTGGGAAATCAAGCTCGGAACTGTGGCATGACAAGGATACGGCTATGGGATTAACAGCCGGAAAAGTGCATAACCTGCGGCTGGCCTCTGCACAGTTAGACGGCACAGTGGTTCCGGCAGGCCAGGTTTTCTCGTTCTGGAAGCAGGTAGGGCGGCTAACCAAGCGGCGCCGCTTTGCCCGCGGAAGAGAGCTCCGCGAAGGATGTATAATCCCGACAACAGGTGGAGGCATCTGCCAATTGTCGAACGCCATTTACGACGCGGCCGCAAGAGCCGGGCTCGAAATAGTTGAGCGGCACCGTCACACGGCGGTTATTCCCGGATCGCTTGCCGAAACCGACCGCGATGCAACGGTTTTCTGGAACTATGTTGACCTGCGGCTCAGAGCCCCATTTGCCTGGCAACTCTGCGTGAAAATGAACGCAAGCAGCCTTGCCGTGAGCATATTGTCGAGCAGCGGAGCTATGGCTCCGGGCGGCAGTCCGAAGCAGCGGCGCGAGCCTGATGCACTGGGCGACTGCACGCAGTGCGGGCGAACGGACTGCTACCTGCACGTGGGCGATATTCCGCTGCCGGAGCGAAAAACATGGCTCGTCACGGGCGAAGAGTTCCCGGAATTTAAGGCATGGAGAGCTCAGAATATTGCCGAGAACGACAGAGCCGTTTCATGCACCGGGCGGACATTGGGAGCGCGATGGATGAACTTTTGGTCGCGTGCCTGGCGGCAATATCATCTGTACAGGAGGCACCCCCTGCCGCTTGCGCAGAACAGTCGCTTCATGCGTGCGGCCCGTTTCCTTGCCAAGAAGCTGAAGGAATCGGATACCTATCTGATTATACCTCAGGAACTGCTGCCGTGGCTGCAAATGTTGGGCGAGTTGCGGGGGCGCCGCTACGAGGTGCTGATGAACGCGCTGCCTGTGTCGGAAATAGAGCGTCGGCTCGATGAGGCTACGGCTATGTATCCCGACGTATTTCCGCTGACCAACTATCGTGCTGCCGTAGCCTTTACACGTGCCGAGCATGATGCCCTGGCCGGAGCCTGCCAACTTATCAGCCCTCACGCGGAGATTCTCCGAACGGCGGGCAGCCGTGGCCTGCAATTGCCGTGGATTTTGCCGACGCCTCCGGCGATAAATGCAAAAGGTTCGACCGATAGCGGGGATGAGCTGCGTATCATGCTCGCCGCGCCGTCTTTAGCTCGCAAAGGAGTGTATGCGCTTCGAGAAGCTCTGCGGGAGATGCCTTTCCGTACGCTACTTATGTTGCCTCCCGGAAAACCGGAGGCGCCGGATATGTGGAAGGATTTGAAGGTTGATTATGCCGTGTCGATGGCCGACGGCGTTGCAAGGGCTGATATAGTTGTCCTTCCGGCATGGATTGAGCATCAGCCACGGGGATTGCTGCTGGCCGTGGCGCTGGGCAAGCCGGTGATAGCAACTCCCGAATGTGGATTGCCGACCGAGCTCTCGTGGATAAGCGTTGCAGCCGGCGATGCGGCTGGATTGCGGCAGGCTATTATTGCTGCACGAAACGGGCTATGAGCTGTATACATATATATATATGAAGGTATGGCGGAAGCTGTTTACGATTTAGAGAGCTTAGCGTTTGTACGGGTTCTCAGGAGCCGGGCCGTACAAGCTCGGAGTATAGAGGGATTTCGCTGAGGAAACTGTAAGATGAGGAAGCATAGTCGATCATGCAACAATAGTGTGTCAGCCCGTTGCTAACCGTGAGGTATTTCACCCGCAGGGCTGCATTGTATCTGGATATTTGATCGAAAACTTCCCTTTTAATCGTAACATGCGGAGCTTTATACTCAAGGATCATTAGAGGGACGAGGAAGATGTCGTACACGATAGAATCGCATCTTTTGGTTGTTCCGTGCAGTTGCAGGTTTATTTCGTTGGCCAGGAGGTTTTGCGGATATGCCTTGCAGGAAATAAGATACTGAATGAAATGCTGCCGTACCCATTCTTCAGGAGTTAGTGCGACATATTTTAGTCGTATAGAATCGAAGATTACAGGCCTGCCGTCGCGAGAAGTTATTTTTGTATCGAACGCAGGCAAATTTAAAGAGGGCATTTGCTCATACATATATTTTGTTATTTTTGCGATATATCATCAAAGATAAACAATCATGAAAACAAAGCAAGAAATTGTTGAGAACTGGTTGCCACGCTATACGGAGAGGCAATTAGACGAATTTACCGAATATATTCTTCTGACCAACTTCACCAAGTACGTCGAACTCTTTGCCGATCATTTCAACGTAGAGGTAAAGGGCTTGAAATTCTCTATGCCTAATGCCTCGTTCGACAGGCTCATGATAATTAATTTCGGCATGGGTAGCGCCAATGCTGCCACCATTATGGATTTATTATCAGCTGTAAAACCCAAGGCGGTTTTATTTCTCGGCAAATGCGGAGGGCTGAAAAAGGCAAACAAAGAAGGCGACTTCCTCCTGCCCATAGCAGCCATAAGAGGCGAAGGCACGTCCAACGAATATCTGCCGCCGGAAGTGCCGTCGCTGCCGGCTTTTTCTATGATTCGCGCCATTTCATCGGCCATCCGCGACAACGGCTACGACTATTGGACGGGGACAGTGTACACCACGAACCGCCGGGTTTGGGAGTATGACGATCATTTCAAGATATATTTGCGCAAAACCCATGCTACGGGTATAGACATGGAAACAGCTACGCTCCTCACCGCCGGCTTCGCCAACGAAATCCCTACGGGAGCCCTACTGATGATTTCCGACAAACCAATGGAGGAAAGCGGAGTAAAAACAGAGGAAAGCGACAAGCGAATAACCGAACAATTTGTAGAAATACACGTCAAGCTGGGCATTGAAGCGCTTCTGCAGATCATTGACGGGAAGAAAACAATCAGGCATATCCGTTTTAGTTGGTAACAGTTTTCTTATTAAAATAATTATAGTAGAATGGCAAAGAAAGAGCTAAGTTTTGAGGAGATCTGCAAGGACGTTAAGGCCAAGAAATTTGTGCCGGTTTATCTTTTGATGGGCGAAGAGCCTTTTTTTATCGATCAAATCACGGATTTGCTTCTTGAAAATGTATTGAACGAATCTGAGAAAGACTTCAACCAAACGATACTGTACGGAGCCGAGACTGATGCAGGAACAATATTCAACGCAGCCAGGCGCTTCCCTATGATGTCGGAATACCAACTCGTCGTTGTTCGCGAAGCCCAGGATGTAAAGAACATTGATATTCTGGCTAACTATGCAAAGAATCCACTGCGCTCAACGGTTCTGGTCATTAATTACAAATATAAACCGTTGGACAAGCGGAAGGCTCTGGCATTAAATGCCGATAAAATGGGCATTTTGTTTGAGTCGAAAAAGATTCAGGACTATAAAATGCCTACGTTCATCACCGATCTTCTGCAAAAGCAAGGGATTGGAGTGGATGCCAAAAGCGCACAAATGTTAGCGGATTTCCTTGGAAACGATCTCTGCCGCCTGAACAAGGAGATTGAAAAGCTAAGCCTTTTGCTCCCCGAAACCGGTGTCAGACGAATCACTCCTGAGATGATCGAGCAAAATATCGGTATCAGCAAAGAGTACAATAACTTTGAGTTACAGAGAGCAATCTCTGTTAAAGATATTCTAAAGGCCAACCGTATCATTAAATACTTTGAGAAAGATCCGAACTTTAGACCTCATGCAACTCTCACCATATTGTTTGCTTACTTTTCTAATCTTCTTATTTGCTATTACACTACCAACCGTTCGGATCAAGGACTGGCGGCTGCTCTCGGTTTCCCATACATTAATGATTATAAATCCGGCATGAGGCATTTTACAGCTATGAAAGCATTCAATCTAATCGGTGAAATCAGGTTGGCTAACGCACGTCTGAATGGCGTAGGCAATCTTTCCTTAACCGAAAGCTATATCATGAGAGAATTGCTTTACAAGATACTTCACTAACAAATCGTATCATATATTTTCTGTGCATCAGCGCAGAAAGTCTGTTTGCATCCGTAAACTCCATTTCTCCGTCATACAAGCGTAAGACAATACGCGAGCATTCCTTTTGCCGTTACGCAGCTAAACGAGATGGATTGCCGCACACTCATGTGACACATGCATAAACAACAGCTATCCTGCCATAAACATCTTCCTCCACATGCGTAAACGGCGCACAATCGCATACTGTTACCGCTATGTAATAAGCTCTATTATAACATTTCTATAACGGCCGAATCGGCAGCTCGTGCAGCATAGTATATTATGCTCAAAACCAGTGTTTTTCGATATAATCTAATACTATAACTGCGGAATAAAGAGGGTAGGGAAGGATTTCCGCGATATTCCCCGATGAAATGGGCTTTTATGCCAAATAATATACTGGGAACCACATTAATATCCTTTGAAATGAAAGTATTTATTAAACCATCAGTATAAGCTTCCATCATGCCTTAAGCATTCTTATAATCAGTATCATAATAGAAGAGTGTAGAGATTATGAACTATAATATGTATATCAAGCTCTATTTCCTCATTGGTTACACAACTTTTCTCATCTACATCGGTCAATGCAACATTTGTTCTAACATATCATTTGTCTTCCTTATTCTCTCATCTGTTTTTGTATACATCCCTGTGCGCCACATCTTCTAAAAGCACGTTTGTTTTTTCTTGTTCATTAGCGTATATTTGCCCACGATATTGCTGTTTACATGTATAACTAAACTTTCATGCTATAATGAAGAACCGGCTCCTACAAATAATGGATCGAGAAGGGCTAAACTCTTCCCAATTTGCTGAAATAATCGGCATAAAGCGCTCTGCGATGTCTCACTACATGAACGGTCGCAACCGCCCCGGCGTCAACGTCCTACGCAAAATTAACGAGAAGTTCCCCTATGCAACCCTCGATTGGTTACTCAACGGCAAAGGTGAACTTATGCCGGACAATGCCACAATCGAGCAGAAGAGCGCTGAAACTCAGCCTAACAAACCGCGGCAGTTGGGCATCTTCACCGAGCCTGAACCTCCTCCCGCTGCACAGAAGCAGATCCCTCCCGTAACGCCCGTAATTCCGCCTCAACTTGCGCCTCCTCCCGAATATCGCAAGGAAACAAGGGTTACAACCACTCGAAGCTACTCTAAACAGCCTTCGCCCGAGCAGATTATGATGGCGCAAAAAGGTGACTCCAGAAGTGTCTCAAAAATCGTCTTATTCTATTCCGACGACACCTTTGAGACCTTCATCCCTGAGAAAACCAAGAAGGATAAAGGCTAAATTCTCCTATCTTTGCGCATTAAATCATATTAATTCATTATGAAGAAGCACATCCTCGACCTTATTATTTCCGATAACATTCGCCTCGGCCCCGGAATCGCTCTCCTGAAACTCTCATCGCAGAGCCCGCTTCCGGAGATGCTTCCGGGACAATTTGCGCAGCTACGGATCGACAGCGCTTCGCCGCAGGTTTTCTTGCGACGGCCCATCTCCATTCATTACTTTAACAAGGATACTAACGAGCTCTGGCTGCTTGTTCATGCCGTGGGTGCGGGAACAAGAGCTTTGGCCGATCTACCGTCGGGTAGCATCGTGAATATGATTGCGCCGCTTGGAAATCACTTCACAATGCCGCTTGTGCCTGGTGCTACACGGCTATTGCTCGTCGGAGGAGGGATCGGCTTGGCGCCTCTGCTGTTTCTGGGAGCTACGCTGCGGGACAAAGGCTTCGAGCCCACCTTCCTGTTAGGAGCCAGGCAAAAGGAGCATCTTGTGCAGCTCGGCGAGTTTGAGAAATACGGTAAGGTTGGCATCACTACCGAAGATGGCTCCCTCGGCGAGAAGGGCGTAGTGCTCCAACATTCGCTTTTAAATGACAAGGCCTTCGATGCAGTTTACGCTTGTGGCCCCAAGGGAATGATGATGGCTGTCGCTAAATACGCTGCGGATCGTTACATTCCATGCGAAGTTTCTCTCGAGAATGTTATGGCTTGTGGAATCGGGGCTTGTTTATGTTGTGTGGAAGATACTATTGTCGGTTACAAATGTATCTGCATGGAAGGTCCAACCTTTAACATCGCCAAACTCAAATGGCTGCACTGAATGTTTACATAGGTGGCGAGCTCCACATTTGTAGCCCCATTACAACTGCATCCGGTACGTTCGGATACGGCGTAGAGTATGCCGACTTTTTCGACATCAATCTTTTGGGTGCAATCTTCGTTAAAGGAACCACGGCTGAGCCGCGCGAAGGCAATCCCTACCCTCGGATGGCCGAAACCGCGTCGGGAATGCTCAATGCCGTTGGCCTGCAAAACAAGGGAGTACAGTATTTTGCCAACGACATCTATCCGCTTATTAAGGATCTACAAACAGCAGTTATCGTGAACGTTAGCGGCTCAACAGTTGCCTCCTACGTGGCTTGCGCAGAAAGAATCGCAGAGCTGGCTAACATACCCGCGATTGAGCTGAACATATCCTGTCCTAATGTTAAACGCGGAGGAATGGCCTTCGGAATATCCGCACAGGGGGCGGCCGAGGTTGTGGCAGCCGTACGAAAAGTCTATCCGAAGACGCTAATCGTAAAGCTGTCGCCTAACGTTACGGACATCACCGAGATCGCCCGCGCTGCCGAAGCTGAAGGAGCCGACTCTCTGTCGCTCATCAACACCTTGCTCGGCATGGCCGTCGACGTCAGGCAGCGCAGGCCTGTACTCTCCACCGTCACCGGAGGACTGTCGGGGCCCTGCATCAAGCCCGTCGCGCTGCGCATGGTATGGCAAACGTACCGCGCGGTTAAGATCCCTTTGATAGGCATTGGCGGCATTGCATGCTGGCAGGACGCCGTAGAGTTCATGCTGGCCGGCGCGGCGGCCGTACAGGTCGGCACCTGCAATTTTATTGACCCCGCTGTGACTGTGAAGATCACCGAAGGCGTCAGCAACTATTGCGATGAACAGGGTTTCAGTTCCGTTGCCGAGCTTACCGGAGCTTTGGAGACATAAGTAAACAGCTCGTCTAAACCCGGTTTACATTCGTAACCGCGCGGATATTATCCCTTCCTCTCTTAACTTCACGTCGCTGCTCCTCCTTTTCCGTCGTCATTGGTTGAATAGAATGTAGAGCAAAGCGGAAACTGCCCACATGTACGGCTACCTGCTGATACAGCACACGGATGTTTGCATAACTATGGTAAACCTGAAGGCAAACTGCTCCGGGTTTACCATGCTTATGCCGAACATAAAATACTACGCATACAGGTCGCCACAGTTGTGACGGACAGTCTGGAGGCATAGCCATCCTATTCAGGCCGGGAAGCGGATATTTGCGATGGAGCCGGATACTCAGCCGAAAAAAGCCGGGGATTTGAGGGCAAACAGCAAGCGCTTGCCCTCAAATCTCCGGCTTATCATTATGGGAGCGCCTCGCCCCGCAGCATCACTTCAGCAAGTCCTTGACGAGCTCCATGCTCAGCTCCTCCGACGGATTGAAGCTGTCGGAGGCCATATAGCTCTCCAAGCTGTGGCGCAGCTGGCGGGCGGCATGGCGCTTGTGGAGGTCGTGAAGCAGATCGGCGCCGCTGATTATCATCCGTCCTTTGCCGAATTTGCCCTCCACCAGCATGCCCAAGCGCCGATTAGTGAACCAGTCGTCTATGATCCACACGATAGGGCGAAGTGTGGCGGGGAAGCTGTCGAGGAGGACAGGAGCGCAGCCCGTCGTTATCTCCCACCACTGATAGTCGCTATGACCGTCGTTCGGGAAGCCGGCGAGGGCCGGATGAGAGGGTTCGCAGAGCAGCCCAAGCGTATGCGGAGCCTGATTGCGCGTCCAGGCGGTATTCCAGAAGATTGTGGAGAAGCCCACGGATATATCGCCGCCACGATCGGGCTTCAGGGCCGGGCGCGGCAGGCAGTAGAGCACATCCGAGCCCGCCTCGAGAGCAGGAATCGCCCGGTTTATATCGTCTGTTACGTACACAGCAGACTGGGACAAGGGCTGGTTATCCGTCGACGAATAAACCCAGATGTTCCAGCGGTTAGCGTAGGGCGTACCGGCTATGCTAACTTCGAGCGTCAGCTTGGCGGGAGTCTTCACAGCCGAGAGCGGAACCTCAAGCGATGCTATCGGTATACAGTTGTCAACAGGCAGATCTACACTGCGGCTGCCCGATGCAACTACCGTCATTGCCGCATCATCGCCGTAAAGCTTCCACTCAACAGCCGCATTCTCCATAGCATGCATACTAAACTGCGACACTTCAACATCGGCCCGGAACGTGTCTACATCAGTATAAATCATCTTCTCCATACGAGCCAGCGGAACAACCGTGTTACAAAAGCTGCGGTACGCCTCGCCGCTCGCATACGGTTTTTCATCCCAGAAGGCATCCAACACTCCCACCAAAGCCGTGCCCTGCCCGGGGAAGTCGTGCAAATCGAGCAACTGGAAGCCCGCAAAGCCCGGAGTGCGCAGCGCAGCCTCAATGTCGGCCTTGTAGCACAGCATTTGCAGCGCCCCGGAAGCCATCAGGAAAGGCCGCGCCATATCGCCTATATGATTGCGCGACAGCGATTCGCTAAAGATTTCGAAGTTCTTGGGCTTCAGAATCCCGCTGTACTTCGGCATCTCGTCGAAGTTCGGATAAACGCACCACTGCCCAATCTCGTGGCTCACGACGGGCATCAGCGGCTCCTTGGCTATTATCGCCCTCCAGTCGTACGAAGTGTGAGGCTCATGCGCATTGATGATACTGTTGAGCTCCGCCCCCCAGGCCTGGATGCGCGGGTCGGGAGTGCTTCGGAAATCAGCGGCGTCAATGTCGGGCCATCCGGCTCCCCCGGAGTACACTCGCCTGGCATCCTGCGCCTTCCACCAGGACACAAAGTCGGACAGCCATGCAACCTGGTTGCGCCCGTTGGGCTCGTTGCCGTACAGCATTATGCAAAACGACGGATGGTTGCCGTATTCGCGGACTATACGCTCGCTCTCGGCATAAAACCAGCGATCGATGTAGCCCCCGCTACCAACTGTGGCCCAGGCTCCGCACTCCACCTGGAGGTACAAACCCTTGCGGTCGGCAACGCTGAAAGCCGCTTCGGGCGGGCACCACGAGTGGAATCGAACATGGTTAAGCCCGTATTCCTTACATCGGCTGAAAATCTTTTCCCAATAATCCTCGGTAGTAGGCGGATAGCCCGTGAGCGGGAAGATGCAACATTCGAGCGTCCCCCTCAGGAACACCGGCCTGCCGTTGACCCTGAAGCGCGTTCCCTCAGCCCTGAACTCGCGCATGCCGAACACGGTGGAGCTACGCTCCGATTCCCCACGGCACGACAGCTCAGCCCGGAGGCGGTACAAATTAGGCTCGTGCTCCGACCACAGCAGCACGTCGTCGCCCATATCAATCTCGGCCAGCGCGCGCGACGAGCCGGCGGCTATCGTAATGTTTACAGGCCTGACCTTAGAGGCAAGGTGCTCCCCACAGTTGAACGCCTCGACGTACAGCCTCAGCCCGGCGTCCTGCGGAGCCTTGTGGGAGAGCAAAAGCTCCACGGTGGCCTTCCGCGCCGCAATGTCGGGGTATACCGTCAGTTGCGCGATGTGCAGCGCAGGCTTCGCCCTGAGGCGTATCCGCCCAATGATGCCGTTCCAGTTGGTTTGCGTATGGTCGCTCACACTGTGCGCATTGATGCCCACCGGAATATGCACGCGGTTATCAACCCGTAGCGTCAGTACAATCCTCCCGCTGCCGTCCACAGCATAGCGATGCGGCGTAAGCAAAGCATCGTTACTCCCCGCCTCGCTTCCGTTAACAAAAAGAGTTGTTTGCCAATGTGTACGCTCAAGCTCCAGCTCAATATACTTCCCTTTCCACTGAGGCGGCAGATAAACCTCGCGCTGATACCATGCAACGCCAACGTACGTCCGCTCAGGCTGGAGCCAAAACGGAATCTTGATGTTATCCTCACGCCTGTAAGGTTCGTACAGCGAGGCCTTGAACCACGAGCTGTCTACAATTTGCCCCGTCCATCTCGTATCTATACCGGGCCTGTACCCATAGCCTCGCTCCTGCAACGAGCCCGGCAGCATAATCATATCAGCCAAAGGCTTGTCATACCAATGTTCCAGCAAACCCACGTCGGCCGTATCCAAAGCAAAAGCCCATGGGCCCGACAGGTCCATTTCCCTCGCTCCCCTGCATGAATACAGGGCGGCAAGCATCATTGCGATGTAAATAAGTCCTTTCATTCTCTTCATATTTATATATATATCAATGTGTACTGCTTTTCTTTCAAAATTTTGGGGGAGATAAATTTCCGGTTCGGATATAATATCACAGCCGCCGCTTTCATGATATAGATAATGAGACAGGCAAATATAGCGATGCGAGCGGACATTTTGAGCAACAGCTATACCCTCATGCAAGCCCTCCCACACTATAAGCTGCGCAGCAAAAGCAGCACGGGCCATTCCCGCAAAGGCCGGATGCGCCGATCGACTGTGCCGAGGACAGTATTCGCCCTCTCGCTGTACAACATTTACAGGCTGCAAGCAAAATTGAACCCGGAAGTACATGCTGCCGAGCTCCAGGAGGGCTCCAGCAAGTCGGAAGTGACCACTGCCGAGCTCCCGGAGGCTTGCAGGATGTTTTTGCTGTCCATCATTTATTAACAGCGGCGCGGCGAGATACTTTTGTTGCGCAGCGAAGGCTTTGAGCTGGCTGTCTGATAACTAAGGGCGGTGCGCGAGAGCCCGGCGACGGCTGTTCCGCTTCCTGATGCCGGGCATTGTTAATATCTTACTTCCCCGGAGGCAGTGATTGTTGCTTAACCAAGGCTATATGGTTCGCTAAACATTGCGACTGTTTCTTATATTTGCGAATCATATAAATACGAATGAAGATGATTACACATATTGTAATGTTCAGACTTAAAGAGTTTGAAACTCCCCAGCTCAAGACGGCACACATGGCTGCCATAAAGCAATCGCTTGAAGGCCTGGCAGGAAAACTCCCGACGGTGCTATTCCTCAGCGTTGATTTTAACGCTAATCCGGCCGAGAAATGGGATGTTATCCTTACTTCCCGATTTGATTCGTGGGAAAGCCTTGAGGCCTATGCTTCGCATCCGGAGCACAGGGCGGTTGTGAATGAAGTTATAGCTCCTGTTTGCATAGACAGGGCTTGTGTGGATTATGTAAGCGATGGGCGCCATGAAGATCATAAGCTATAATGTTAACGGCCTGCGCGCCGCCATCGAAAAGGGATTCGCCTCGTGGCTCGCAGATGAGCTCCCCGACGTGCTCTGCCTCCAGGAAACCAAGCTGCAGGAGGAGCAATTCCCGCGGGAACTGTTCTCCGACCTGGGATACTCGTCCTACCTCTTCTGCGCCACCCGCAAGCGGGGATACAGCGGCGTTGCCATACTGTGCAGGCAAGAGCCCGACAGCCTTGCGGAGGGCATGGGCATGCCCGACTATGATGCGGAAGGGCGATTCCTTCGCGCCGACTTCGGCGATCTCTCTGTCGTGAGCGTTTATCATCCCTCAGGCACCAGCGGCGAGGAACGCCAGAGCTTCAAGATGCAATGGCTTGCGGACTTCCGGGGCTACGTGACGGAGCTGCGCAAGAGCCGCCCCAAGCTGATCCTCTGCGGCGACTATAACATCAGCCACGAACCGATAGACATCCACGACCCGATACGCAATGCCAAGAACAGCGGCTTCCTGCCCGAAGAGCGCGAGTGGATGACGGGCTTCCTCGACAGCGGCTTCACGGACAGCTTCCGCTACAAGAATCCCACGCTGAGGCAATACTCCTGGTGGAGCTACCGGTCGTTCGCCCGCCGAAACGACAAGGGCTGGCGCCTCGACTACTGCATGGTGAGCAACGAAGCCCACGACCGCATCGAAGATGCCTACATCCTCGGCAATGTTGTCCACTCCGACCACTGCCCGGTAGCGCTTGTGATTCGGGGGTAACGAGCTACGGATGAAAACTTCGCATACCATAATAAATGGTGACAGCCGCCGGATGAGCCTTGTGGAGGACAGCTCTGTTCATCTGATCATCACATCGCCGCCATATTGGCAGCTCAAAGACTATGGTACGGAAAGCCAGATTGGATTTCATGACAGCTACGAAAGCTATATCAATAACCTGAACTTGGTGTGGATGGAGTGTAAGCGTATTCTGCATGACGGCTGCCGCCTGTGCATCAACATTGGCGACCAGTTTGCCCGCTCGGTGTACTACGGGCGCTACAAGGTTATCCCTATCCGCACGGAGATAATAAAGTTTTGCGAGTCGGTTGGCATGGACTATATGGGTGCGGTTATATGGCAAAAGCAAACAACTATGAACACCACGGGCGGAGGCGTAGTCATGGGGAGCTTCCCTTATCCGCGCAATGGTATATTAAAGATTGACTATGAATTTATTCTCCTCTTCAAGAAACAGGGCGATGCTCCCAAGCCGAGCCTTGAGCAAAAGCAAATGTCGGAGCTTAGCAAGGAGGAATGGAACTCCTGCTTCTCCTCGCATTGGACGTTCGGCGGAGCAAAGCAGGACGGACATATCGCCATGTTCCCGGAAGAGCTGCCTGCGCGCCTAATCAAGATGTTCTCATTTGCGGGCGAAACGGTTTTCGATCCTTTCATGGGCAGCGGTACTACGGCTCTGGCGGCCAAGAAGCTGCTGAGATGCTCGGCCGGCTATGAAATCAACCCCGACTTTATCCCGGTTTACAAGGCTAAGCTGCAGATAAACCAACCGGATATGTTCGGCACGGAATATATTGTCGGGACGGACAGCTCAGCGGTCGATGCGGAAGAGATGATAGGGCGGCTGCCCTACGTTTTCTCGGATCCTCACCGGCTGAACAAAAAGACGGACGTCAAACGGCAGAACTACGGCTCAAAGATTGACAAAGACAGCCGGGAGCGGGAAGAATACTTCACGGTAAAAAGGATTATCTCTCCTTATTTAATAGAGCTAAGCTCCGATCTGAAGATTCGCTTAATCGGCATTAAGGAGAAAACGGCTCTGCGGGAGGAAGCGTCGAGGTTCCTTGCCGAGAAACTATTGGGGCGGAAGGTCTTTATGAAGTATGATAATCAAATACAATATGACGGCAACAATCATCTGATGTGCTATCTGTACCTTAAAAACAGAACGTTCATCAATGCGCACCTGCTGAAAGCCGGGCTCGCGGAGGTGGATAATGCCTGGGACTTCAAATACAAAAACAAATTTCAATCAATACATGTTACACACACTAAAGCAGCAAGTGTTTATTGCTAACCTCAGCCTCGTGAAGCACGGGCTGGTGGTTTTTACTTGGGGGAATGCGAGCGCGTTCGACAGAGAGAGAGGCCTCATGGTTATCAAACCCTCCGGGGTGCCATACGAGGGTATGACGGCGGGAGACATGACTGTCGTCGACCTCGACGGGAAGGTTGTGGAGGGACGATACAAGCCCTCGTCCGACAGCCCTACTCACCTTGAGCTCTACCGGGCTTTCCCCAACGCAGGCGGAGCCGTGCATACGCACTCCACCTACGCTACGGCATGGGCGCAGGCAGGCATCGACATCCCCAACATAGGGACTACGCATGCCGACTACTTCAAGGACGACATCCCCTGCACGCGAGCAATGACGCAGGAGGAAGTGGAGGCTGACTACGAAGCAGCCACTGGCCGAGTTATAGTTGAGCGATTTGCCGGCCTCAATCCTGATCATACGCCCGGAGCGCTCGTGCGCAATCATGGGCCTTTCTCGTGGGGGAAGGATGTGGATGCGGCCGTGGTGCATGCCGTGGTTATAGAGCAGGCGGCCAAGATGGCCTACGTTGCTCTCGGACTGAATCCGCAGCTACAAATGAATGAGCATCTCATTCGGAAGCACTTCAATCGCAAGCATGGGCCTAAGGCTTATTACGGACAGAATAACAAATAATAATATCACAAGTATCATGAAAAACAACAATGAAGTTTGGTTCGTCACCGGAGCTCAGCTCCTCTACGGTGGCGACGCAGTTACGGCGGTCGACGCTCATTCGCATGAGATCATCCGCGGATTGAATGAGGCAGGTACTCTGCCTGTCAAGATAGTTTACAAGGGTACGGCCAACTCGGCGGCCGAGGTCAGCGCTCTCTTTGCCGAGGCCGGCACATCGCCCGCCTGCATAGGAGTAATCACCTGGATGCACACGTTCTCGCCGGCCAAGATGTGGATCCACGGCCTGAAGTCCTTCAACAAGCCGCTGCTGCACCTGCATACGCAGTTCAACAAAGGCATCCCCTGGGAGGATATAGACATGGACTTTATGAACCTCAACCAGTCGGCCCACGGAGACCGCGAGTTCGGGCACATCACCAGCCGACTGCGCAAGCCTCGCAAGGTGGTTACGGGATATTGGCAGGACAAAAGCACGCAGGAACGCATTGCCGTATGGATGCGAGTGGCCGCCGCCTGGGCCGATGCACAGAACATGCGCATCATACGCTTCGGCGACAATATGAATAATGTGGCTGTGACCGACGGCGACAAGGTGGAGGCCGAGATACGCCTCGGCTATCACGTTGACAATGCGCCCATAGCTTCGCTCGTTCCATGGGTGGAGGACGTGACGGAGGCTGAGATCGACGAGCTCATAGGCGAGTACGAAAAGCTCTACGACTTTGCCGATGACTGCAAGCCGGGAGCGCCCAAACATTCCTTCGTTCGCGACGCTGCGGCTCAGGAAATAGGGCTGCGCCAATTCCTCCAGAACAAAAAGGCGACGGCCTTCACCACCAGCTTCGACGAGCTCGCCGGGATGAAGCAGCTGATGGGACTGGCTTCGCAGAGACTGATGGCCGAGGGCTACGGATTCGGTGCGGAGGGCGACTGGAAAACGGCGGCTCTCGTGCGCTCGCTCTGGGTTATGGGACACGACCTGCCGGGCGGACAGTCCTTCCTCGAAGACTATACCATCAACTTCGACGGCGAGAACTCATCCATACTGCAAGCCCACATGCTCGAGATAAGCCCCGACATCACAAAGGCTAAGCCGCGCATAGAGGTGCACTTCCTCGGAATAGGCGACGCAGGCACCTGCGCAAGGCTGGTGTTTCAGGCTCACGGAGGGCAGGGCATTGCGGCCACTATCGTCGACATGGGCAATCGCTTCAGGATGATTGCAGCCGAAGTTGAGGTCATAGAGCCGCAGCCGCTGCCAAAGCTGCCCGTTGCATGCGCACTGTGGAAGCCGCTGCCCAACTTCGAGATTGGAGCCGCAGCATGGATTCTGGCCGGAGGAACTCATCACTCCGCCTTCTCCTTCCCGCTCACCATGGAGTACATGGAAGACTATGCGGAGATTGCCGGCATAGAGCTGCTGCCTGTCACAAAGGACAGCACGCTGCATCGGTTCAAGTTCGAGATGAAGGTGAACGAGCTTTACTACATGCTCAACAAATCACTGCAATAATGCCAAGCTATAAGCCATGAAAACAGTAATCGGACTTGATTTCGGAACCGATACCTGCCGCGCCCTCGTGGTCGACGCAGGCACGGGCGCAGAGCTCGCCTCGGCCGTCGTGGCATACAGGCGATGGAAGCAGGGCCTCTATTGCGACCCGCTTGAGAACAGGTACAGGCAGCATCCGCTCGACTATATAGAAGCCTTCGAAGAATCTGTTTGCGAAGCCCTCGCCAAATGTCCGGCGGGGACAGCCGACACGGTCGTGGGCCTATCCTTCGATACCACAGGCTGCACTCCTGTGCTGATAGACGCCGACGGGCAGCCTCTTGCTCTGCGTCCTGAGTTTGCCGACAATCCCAACGCCATGTTTGTGCTGTGGAAAGACCATACGGCCATTCGCGAAGCGGCACGCATCAATGAACTCGCAGCCGCCGGCCCCATCGACTATACGGCCTACGAAGGAGGTATATACTCCAGCGAATGGGTTTGGGCCAAGATGGCTCATGTGCTGAAGGAAGACCCTTCGCTGCTGCCCGCGGCATGCAGCTGGACGGAGCATTGCGACTGGATGCCGGCGCTGGTAACGGGCAAAACCCGCCCGCAGGAAATCATCCGCAGCCGATGCGCCGCAGGGCACAAGGCAATGTGGCATCCGTCGTGGAACGGATTGCCGGACGAGGATTTCCTCACCGCCATAGAGCCGCGACTGAAAGGCTTCCGCAATAATTTATACAGCGAAACCTTTACCGCCGATGTTGCCGTCGGGACCCTCACACCCGAATGGGCCGCAAGGCTCGGGCTGCCACGGGGAGTAGTGGCCGGCGTGGGAGCATTCGACTGCCACATGGGAGCCGTCGGAGCAGGCATAGAGCCAAGGACATTCGTCCGCGTCATAGGCACCTCAACCTGCGACATAATGGTCGTACCCAACGAAGATATGCCCGCCGGCAAACTTATACCCGGAATATGCGGGCAGGTCGACGGCTCCGTACTGCCGGGAATGATAGGGCTGGAGGCCGGGCAATCGGCCTTCGGAGACATCTACGCATGGTTCCGCTCCGTACTTGCATGGCCGCTTGATAACATACTCTCCAAATCGCAGCTCATAGACCCCGACACTAAGGAGAAGCTCATAGCCGAGACTTTCGAGGCTATCATCCCAGCCCTCTCCGAGGCCGCCATGAAAATCCCAATGCACGAAAGCGCAGTCATTGCCGTAGACTGGATGAACGGGCGTCGCACCCCGGATGCCAACCAACGGCTCAAGGGCTCCATCACAGGCCTCACGCTCGGAAGCTCGGCGCCTGTGATATTCCGGGCCCTCGTCGAGGCAACAGCCTTCGGCTCCAAAGCCATAGTCGACCGCTTCCTGCAACACGACATAGCCATCGAACAGGTGACGGCCATAGGAGGCATCTCCCAGAAATCGCCCTTCGTGATGCAGACCCTGGCCGACGTCCTGGGCATGCCCATCCGGGTGGCCGCCGTAGAACATGCATGCGCCTTCGGAGCCGCCGTCTTTGCCGCAACCGCCGCAGGACTCTATCCCGACGTTGGATTGGCCCAAACTGCAATGAACCGTGGCTTCTCCGCAGAATATTTGCCCGACCCCAATCGTGCAAAAGCCTACGCCGAACTCTACGGACAATATCTCAGCCTCGGCAAGTTCACGGAAACGAATCTGTTCGCAGCTCCACGATGAATTGGGCCGAAACTATTCTGCCGACTATAAAGCGATATAGCATGCGCCTCTCTAATCTTGACGCGAGCCGATGCCATATCGCTTTTTTCCGCGAAGCTCTGCGCAAGAAAATGTCACGTCGCATTTTTCTCCGAAGACCTGCGCGAGCCGCTGCGACGTCGCTTTTTTCGTCCGAAGCTCTGCGCAAGAAAATACGACGTCGCTTTTTTCGTCCGAAGCTCTGCGCAAGAAAATGCGACGTCGCTTTTTTCGTCCGAAGCTCTGCGCAAGAAAATGCGACATCGCATTTTTCTCCGAAGGTCTGCGCAAGAAAATGCGACGTCGCTTTTTTCGTCCGAAGCTCTGCGCAAGAAAATGCGACGTCGCATTTTTCTCCGAAGCTCTGCGCAAGAAAATGCCATATCATGGCTGCCTGCCCGGTGCAGGCTTTCGCTGTATGTATATATAATATGTATAACCTCTTAAAATTTAATCTTTCATTATGTTATTATATGATTGGATAGTTATTGGGATATTTTGCCTGGCCTTGATAGGCATTGTGGTATATGTAATCAGGCAAAAACAGAATGATTCGGCCGACTATTTTCTGAGCGGGAAGGATGCAACATGGATTGCCATAGGAGCATCGCTCTTTGCATCGAACATAGGCTCGGAACATCTTATCGGCCTGGCCGGAGCCGGAGCTTCGAGCGGAATGGCCATGGCGCACTGGGAAATACAGGGCTGGATGATACTGCTGCTCGGATGGGTTTTCGTGCCCTTTTATTCGCGAAGCATGGTATATACCATGCCGGAGTTTCTGGAAAGGCGATACAACAGCCAGTCGCGGACGATCCTTTCCTTTATATCGCTCATCAGCTACGTGCTGACCAAGGTGGCCGTAACGGTATACGCCGGAGGGCTGGTCTTCCAGCAGGTTTTCGGCATAGAGGAGCTCTGGGGGATTGATTTCTTCTGGATTGCGGCCATAGGATTAGTGCTGATAACGGCCCTTTACACGGTTTTCGGCGGAATGAAGTCGGTGCTCTACACATCGGTCCTGCAAACGCCCATACTGCTTCTGGGATCGGTCATCATCCTGGTTCTCGGCCTGCGGGAGCTTGGCGGCTGGAACGAGATGCTCAGGATATGCGGCGCCGTTACGACCAACGACTACGGCAATACGATGACCGATCTGATACGCAGCAATTCCGACCCGAACTTTCCCTGGCTCGGCGCACTGATAGGCTCGTCCATCATAGGCTTCTGGTACTGGTGCACCGATCAGTATATAGTTCAGCGAGTGCTGTCGGGCAAGAACGAGAAGGAGGCGCGCCGGGGGACAATCTTCGGAGCCTACCTCAAGCTGCTGCCCGTCTTCCTGTTCCTCATTCCGGGAATGATAGCCTTTGCGCTGCATCAGAAGCAGGGCGGATACCTGCCGCTGCTCGAATCGGGAGCGCTCAATTCCGACGCAGCCTTCCCGACGCTGGTGGCCAAGCTGCTGCCGGCCGGAGTGAAGGGCCTCGTGGTGTGCGGCATCCTGGCGGCCCTGATGAGCTCGCTGGCATCGCTCTTTAATTCGTCGGCAATGCTCTTCACGATAGACTTCTACAAGCGCTTCAAGCCGGCCACGCCGGAGAAGCGGTTGGTTGTGATAGGCCAGTTGGCCACGGTCGTTATAGTTATACTCGGAATACTTTGGATACCGATAATGAGGAACGTGGGCGACGTGCTGTACGCCTACCTCCAGGACGTGCAGTCGGTGCTGGCGCCGGGCATCGCTTCGGCCTTCCTGCTTGGGATATGCTGGAAGCGGGCGTCGGCCAAGGGAGGCCTTTGCGGTCTGGTCGCCGGGCTGGTGATTGGGCTCACGCGGCTGGGGGCTAAGGTGTACTATTCGAGTGTGGCTTCGGCTCAGGATTCGCTGTTCAAGTATTTGTTCTACGACGTCAACTGGCTCTTCTTCTGCGGATGGATGTTCCTGTTCTGCATCATTGTGATAATCGTTGTCAGCTTGCTGACGCAGGCGCCTTCGGCTGAGAAGATAGAGGGATTAGTGTTCGGCACCTCCACTCCGGCTCAGAAAGCGGCTACCCGCGCAAGCTGGAACCGATGGGATGTGATTCATTCGCTAATCATCCTGGCCATTACCGCAATCTTCTACATATATTTCTGGTGAAAGCCGATTTGGGATTCGTCAGAGTAGCCGCCGCCTCTCCGATCGTTGTCGTTGCCGATTGCAGCGCCAACGTTCGGAGGATGGAGGATGTGATGCGGCAGGCGGTCGGTCGGGGAGTGCAGATCATTGTCTTCCCGGAGCTATCGATCACGGCTTATACCTGCCTCGATTTGTTTGCATCTCAGAGGCTGCTCGATGCCGCAGAGGAGGCTCTGCTCCGACTTGTAGCGAATACGGCCGGGCTTGATCTGCTTGCCGTCGCAGGAGCTCCGCTCAGGCTCGGCAACCGGCTCATCAATGCGGCCGTAGTCTTCCGCGGCGGCGAGATACTCGGCGTGGTTCCCAAAACCTATCTGCCGAACAGCAGGGAGTTTCAGGAGCAGCGATGGTTTTCGTCGGCTGCCGACCTGAGCGAAAAGGAGGCTGTCATAGGCGGCCGGCCCTATCCCATGGCCGGAGGGCTCTTATTCGCATCCGCCCGGGCTACCATAGGGGTGGAGATATGCGAGGATCTTTGGGCGCCGGTTCCTCCCGGCTCGCTCATGGCCATGGCCGGAGCGGAGATCATCTGCAATCTGTCGGCAAGCAATGAGCTGACCGGAAAGCACAGCTATCGCCGATCGCTCGTCGCACAGCAATCCGCTCGCTGCATAGCCGGATATGTTTATGCCGCCGCCGGAGCCGGGGAGTCGACTACCGACCTCGTTTTCGCAGGGGGAAGCCTCATTGCCGAAAACGGCATCATCCTCCGGGAGGCCGAACGCTTCAGCCGGGAGGACAGCCTTATCACGGCCGACATCGACCTGCATAACCTCAGGCACGACCGGCGGGTGAACCGGAGCTTCATGCAGGGAGCTCAGCTTGCCGGCCTGCCTCGCACAGCTATCCCCTTCGAGCTGCCCAAGCGCAGAGAGGAGCTCAAGCTCGACCGCCGCATTGACCCCCATCCCTTCGTACCCTCCGGGGCTGCCCTCGACGAGCGCTGCGAGGAGATATTTAACATTCAGATAGCCGGTCTGGCAGGCAGGATGCAGCACATCAGAGCCGAGAGCGCCGTCGTTGGAGTGTCAGGCGGGCTGGATTCTACCCTGGCTCTGCTCGTGACGGCCATGACTTTCGACGCGCTGCATATACCCCGAAGCCGTATACAGGGAATTACCATGCCCGGATTCGGAACCACTTCGAGAACCTACGAGAATGCCGTCGCGCTCATCAGGTCGCTCGGACTTAGTCTGCGGGAGATTCCCATACGAGAGGCCTGCCTCCGGCATTTTGCCGACATAGGTCACGATCCCGCGGAGCAGGATGTCGTTTACGAGAACACTCAGGCTCGCGAGCGGACGCAAATCCTCATGGACATAGCCAACCGGACGGGCGGACTCGTAGTCGGCACCGGCGATCTCTCGGAACTCGCCCTCGGATGGGCCACTTTCAACGGCGACCATATCTCCATGTACGGCGTCAATGCGGGTATCCCCAAAACCCTCGTCCGATACCTCGTGGAATGGATAGCCGCCAACAGAACCGACGAGGATGCGGCGCGGATACTCACCGACATCGCCGCCACTCCCATCAGTCCCGAACTCATACCCGCCGATGAAAACGACGGAATAGTGCAGAAAACGGAAGAGCTCGTGGGCCCTTACGAGCTTCACGACTTCTTCCTCTACCACTTCCTGCGCTACGGAGCAACTCCCGCCCGCATCGCCTTTCTTGCCGGGATAGCCTTCGAAGGGCTGTACGACGCGGCAGTTATCCGCCAATGGCTGCAAGTATTCTTCAGGCGCTTCTTCGCCCAGCAATACAAACGCAACTGCCTTCCCGACGGCCCCAAGGTAGGTTCCATCAGCATCTCGCCGAGGGGCGACTGGAGGATGGCAAGTGATGCGTCGGCAAGGGAATGGCTGAAGGAACTTTAGAAAACCGCAAGCTATGACCAATCCGTATCCGCAAATTCCCTCCCCATGCTTCGTTATGGAAGAACGATTGCTGAGAAACAACCTGGCGCTCATCAGAAGCGTTGAGCAGGAGGCCGGCATCAGCATAATTCTCGCCTTCAAAGCCTTCGCACTCTGGAAGGCCTTCCCCATAATCAGGGAATATATAGCGAAATCGACGGCAAGCTCGGTGCAGGAGGCAAGGCTGGCTTTCGAGGAGATGGGAAGCCCGGCGCATACCTACGCTCCGGTTTACACCGACGAGGGCTTCCCCGAAATACTCCGGTACAGCAGCCACATTACCTTCAACAGCATAGCGCAGTTCCGACGATTCCATCCGGCAGTTATAGCCGCCGGCAACGGGGTCTCCTGCGGACTGCGAATCAACCCGGAATACTCCACCGTAGCCACCGACCTGTACAACCCATGCGCACCCGGATCGCGCCTCGGCATCACCGCCGACGCCTTAGACCGTGAGGGAGGGCTGCCGGACGGCATAGAAGGGCTGCACTTCCATAGCTTGTGCGAATCATCCGCCGAAGATCTGGAGAAAACCTTAGAGGCGGTGGAGATGCGCTTCGGAAAATATCTGCCGCACTTGCGATGGATAAACATGGGCGGCGGCCACCTGATGACGCGCAAGGGATACGACCGACCGCATCTCATCGCCCTGCTGCGAGGCTTCCGCGAAAGGCACCCGCACTTGGAAGTCATTCTCGAACCCGGAAGCGCCTTCGCATGGCAAACCGGATTTCTGCTCACAACCGTTGAAGACATCGTTGAAAACGGTGGAATCGCTACCGCAATCATAGACGCATCCTTTGCGTGCCA
>JAITGS010000054.1 GCA_031280435.1 Tannerellaceae bacterium
AAAATTATAGGGAGAAAATTGTGAGGCCTTTGCAATTCCGGTGGGGGAGGGGGAGGCGTGAGGAATAGTCTCCGTGGAGCCGGAGGCGGTTGTTTTATATTTCGGAATTATGCAAAAGCCGTTCATGTGATTTTCTTTAATTTTTTATGGTTGCAAATATAATGAATGTTTGGAATAAGCAAATGCTTTGTGAGAAACTTTTAGAGAGAAGGAATTTTTCAGCCTCATATCCCGTGCTAAAGGGCTGTTGTTAACATCTCACAGGCTTTTCGGCGGTATTTTGTTAATAACATTTTTTGTGGTACGGCAGTCCGCGTCGGAGCAATCAAAGTAAAAATATATATATTTGCCCAAACAATTTTATCACACAATGAATACAATGAGTTGCAAATTTCAGATAGGAGACGAACGGCCATGGGAGCCGGCGGGGCTGGGAATCAAGCGCCAAGTGATGGGTTACGACGGACGGCTGATGCTGGTGAAGGTTGCCTTCGAGCAGGGAGCCGTGGGCACTCTGCACACGCACGCCCACTCGCAGGCCAGCTATGTTGTTTCGGGCTGCTTCGAGTTATCCGTCAATAATGAGAAGCGCGTGCTTAGGCCCGGCGACGGGTTTTATGTGGAGCCCGATGCGCCCCACGAGTGCCTTTGCCTTGAGGCCGGCCTGCTGATTGATGCATTTAGCCCGGCAAGGCTCGACTTTATTAACGACAACAAAGAATGAGCATGAGCTCCGCATCGGTAGAAACTCATCCCCTGCCTCCCTTCTTTCCCGAAGGTGCAAAGCTGCTGATGCTGGGCAGCTTTCCTCCTCAAAGGCGCCGCTGGACAATGGAGTTTTTCTACCCTAACATACAGAACGATATGTGGAGAATCTTTGGGCATATATTTTTCAACAACAAGGAACATTTTGTTAATCCCGACGGGCTGGGCTTTCGCGAAGCGGAAATACGCAGCTTTCTGGAGGCCCGTAAAATAGCCATGTGGGATACGGTGATGGAGGCCCGCCGCCTGAAGGAAAATGCTTCCGACAAGTTCCTCGAATCTGTCCGGGCCATTGATATAGAGGCCGTAATCGGGCAGCTTACCTCCTGCCGAGCCATAGCCGTCATGGGCCAGAAGGCTATTGATACGCTGCTGGAGGTGATAGATGTGCCGGATGCTCTGGCCGTCGGGCATTGCTCTACGGCCAGGATTGCCGGCCGCCGCCTGGCTGTTTACCGCATGCCGTCGTCGTCGCGAGCCTATCCTAAAAGCATAGAGGCGAAGGCCGAAGTATATGCAAAGATGTTCGGCGAGCAGAACATATAGCTTTAATAACCTGATAAAAAAACGAGAACATGTATACAACCGATGAGAAATTAATTGAAATAGCCTGCTTCAGCCATCCTTCCGAGGCCGCCATTCCCGTATCGCTGCTCGAATCCGAAGGCATATATTCCTTCATGCACAACGCTCTTTCCACCCAGGTGATGGGCCTGGCCGACGTGGGCGGAGCAAGGCTGCAAGTGATGGAAAGCGATGCCGAGAGGGCTAGGGCCATACTGCGCGAGGGCGGCTACGAAAGCTCCCTGAATACATATATATAATATGTATATGGGTACCGATAATCTGAAAGAACTCTATCGCTCCTACACCGGGATGGACGCCACCCATGTGCAGGAGCTGCCCTTTTCGGGCTCCAACCGGCGCTACTTCCGCCTGACGGGCGGGGGCGGGAGCCTGATTGGCGTGAACGGCACATCCGAGGCCGAAAACCGCGCCTTCATCTATCTGGCCCGGCACTTCCGCCGCAAAGGCCTGCCGGTGCCTGAGATTTACAGCCAAACCGACGACTTCCTGTGCTACCTTCAGGAAGACCTTGGAGACGTGCTGCTGTTCGAGGCCATAGAGAAAGGCCGCAGCAGCCGCGTGTTCGACGAGCACGAGCGCCGCCTGCTCCGCAAAACCATAGCGCTGCTGCCTGCCATACAGGTGATGGGCGCCGAGGAGCTCGACTTCGACTGCTGCTACCCTCAGGCCGAGTTCGACAGCCGCTCGGCGCTCTGGGACCTGAACTACTTCAAGTACTGCTTCCTGAAACCGTCGGGCCTCGACTTCCCCGAAGACAAGCTGGAGGACGACTTCCGGCGCATCTGCGACATACTGCTGGCGGAGAGCTCCACCACCTTCTTCTATCGCGACTTCCAGTCGCGCAACGTCATGATTCGCAACAACGAGCCCTGGTTCATCGACTTCCAGGGCGGACGCCGAGGGCCGGTATACTACGACGTGGCCTCCTTCCTGTGGCAGGCGCGCGCCCACTTCACCGACGAACTGCGCAACGAACTCCTGAGCGAGTACATTCGCGCGCTCAACCGCTTTATCCCTGCCGACGAAGAAGCCTTTCGCGACAAGCTGCGCCACTTCGTACTCTTCCGCATACTGCAAACCCTTGGCGCCTATGGCTTCAGGGGATATTTCGAAAAGAAGCCGCACTTCATCCGCAGCGTGCCATTTGCTATCGACAACCTCCGCCTGCTGCTTCGCAACGACTTCCCCGAATACCCCCACCTCGCCGCCATACTGCACGACTTGGTTAACCTCAGCCAGTTTGCCGAATCCCGACGCCGGCGCACGCTCGAAGTGAAAATAGTGAGCTTCGCCTACAAGAAAGGCATCCCCGACGACCCTACGGGCAACGGCGGCGGCTTTGTGTTCGACTGCCGCGGCGTCAATAATCCCGGCAAGTACGAATGGTATCACCACTTCAGCGGCCTCGACCAGCCCGTCATAGGCTTCCTGGAGGAAGACGGCGAGATTATCCCCTTCCTTGAAAATGTATATAAACTTGTTGATACAACCGTGAAGCGATACGTCGACCGCGGTTTTACGAATCTAATGGTGTGCTTCGGATGCACAGGCGGCCGGCATCGCTCGGTGTACTCCGCCCAGCGCCTGGCCGAACGGCTGCACTCGCAGTTCGGGCTGAAAATTCATCTGGTACACCGCGAACAAAATATCGAACAAATTTTCGAAGAAATAATATGAAAGCAATGATTCTTGCAGCGGGCATAGGCCAACGCCTTCAGCCGCTCACGCTCTCAACTCCCAAAGCTCTGATACCTCTAAACGGAAAACCTGTGCTGGCGCATGTGATAGAACGGCTGAAAGCCGTCGGATGCAACGAAATCATAATCAACGTCCATCATCACGGCGACCAGATCATAGACTATCTGCGCTCGCAGCGAAGCTTCGGCATAGACATACATATCTCCGACGAGCGTAACTACCTGCTCGACACCGGAGGCGGGCTCAAGCAGGCAGCCGGTTTTTTTTCCGACAGCGAGCCTTTTTTGCTGCACAATGTTGATATTATAACCGATGTAAACCTGAAAGGCCTGCTCGATGCACATAAGCCCGAAGCCTTGGCAACCCTCTTCGTGAGCCGGCGAACCACCTCACGGTACCTGCTCTTCGACCGCAACGGCCTCATGTTCGGATGGAGAAACAGGGAAACCAACGAAGTACGCTCCGCCTATCCCGACTTCGAGCCCGACACCTACCACGAGTACGCCTTCAACGGCATCCACCTCGTATCGCCCAAGATCTTTAACCTGATGGACGAATGGACGGGCAAATTCTCCATCATACAGTTTTACATAGCCGTTTGCGCCCGCCACAAAATCTACGCCTGGCTCCCCGACAAGCCTGTCCTTTTTGACGTAGGCAAGCCCGAAGGCCTGGCAAGTGCGGAAAGATGGATGAAAAACATCAAGCGATAATACTCCCAGCCAAATTGTAATAAACTCTCTCTCTCCACTAAGCCTGAGCATTCCGCTGATTGCGGCACATGCTCAGGCTATTTGTTTTTGTTGATGTCGGCAAGGATGATGCCGGCCACGTAGCGAGTGCTTTTGTTGACGGGGCAAAGAGAAATGTAGCCGCCGGAGAGTTTGCCGTCCGAGATTTGCAAGGGATACCGGGCCTGCATGAGCAAGTGGCTGTCGAGGGCTCCGTCTTTATGAAAGTCAACAAAAAAGCGTCCCCGCGCATCTGCGTCTATCAGGCTGTCGAACAGCCTGACGGCCACCCATCCCATTGTGCATCGCAGGTTTACTTCCACGCAGGGATGCAGTCGCCAGCCCTCGGCCGTTCGGTAAACAAACATGTCGACGCCGAGGTAGCCGGCATAGTGAGGTGCGTAGAGGCGGCCGAGTGCGCCTGCAACGGCCTCCGGCAGCAGCTCTCTCAGCCTGTCGCCGAGGCAGGCTTCGGGCAGCTTCCATAGCTCATCTTGCGGAGCGAGCCTGTTGTGTTTGTAAACGCCTTTCTCGTTTGCATGGAACACGGAGAGGCCTTCGTAGCTTACATTCCCCTTGCCGTCGGCATAGAACTCGAGCGCAAAGTCTAAGCTTCTGTCGAGAGCCTGTTCGATGCCGACGTAGCCCTGCCTGCGAATGATGCCGACTATGCGTTGCATATCGCTCTGCGACGGCCGGCCTCCTCCCTGCATCCACAGCAGCCCGCGTCCAGACGATGAGTAAGGGGCTTTCAGTACGAAGCCTCCGCTTGCTTTGGCCAGCATCTGCGCCACCTCCTCCGGATCGGAGAAGAACTTCGGGCCGTCGGGCACTATGGGCAGGGGAAGCCGTCGGCGGATCTCCTCGAGGCAAAGGGCAGCCGTTTGCCTGCCCGACAGCTCTGCATAGCGCTCGCTCCAGGCCGGCACGTCCATCTCCGGCAGATACTCCCGCTTCAGGTCGCGGAACATCCGCAGGCTGGGCAGCGAGATTCCCCATGGAGCAGCCAGCAAAGGCGGCAGCTGCAGCCCGGCTCTGAGGCTTGCCGTATCAACGGCTCTAACCGTCGGGCAGAGAGCTTCGGGCAGCACCGGACTGCCGCCTTCGCACAGCACATAATCGCCTTCGCTGCCGTACCATGCCGGCAGGAATCCCAGGTCGGCCGTCATTGTCCGCACATGTGCGGGAGGGGTATAAAAAACCGAGCCATGTAACACTGCGGTTTCATGACCCGGATTAAAAAAGTGGAGTTTGTTTGTTAGCGGCAAGCCTTATTCCAGATTTTCGTCTATGGCTTCTATTTTCTTGATGAGCAGTTTCATCTCATCTTTCAGCTTTTCGATCTTCTGTTTAAGGTCTTTCACGAGGCCTCCTCCTCCCTTCGAGGAAACGCTCAGGAAGCCGATGTTGTTTTCATACGTCTGGAGGTCGGTTTTGAGCCGTTCGTACGCACGCATGAGCTTGTCGCGTTCGCCGTAGAGCTTCCCTTTGCCTCTTTCGCTGAGCTCTCCTATGGTGTTGCGATACATTTGGAGCTTGCGATCGCTTTTGTCGATTTTCAGACGTTCGAAATGGAAGTCGAGAGCCTGGTTATATTCGATGTGGAGCTTTTCTTTTTCTCTGAAGGGCACGAAGCCTATCGAGTTCCATTCGCCCATGTATCCGCGGAGTATCTCCATAGCCTCGTCGGGCTGGAGGTTCTCGTCTATTGCTTTAATGTTTTCGATGATTGTCCTTTTGGCGGCAAGGTTCTGCACTTCGTTGCCTTTAGTCTCGGATGCGCTTTGATGCTTTTGGTCGAAAAAGTAGTCGCATGCCGAGATAAATCGCTTCCAGATTTGGTCGCCATGCTTGCGCGGCACGCCTCCTATGCTTTTCCATTCTCTTTGCAGGGCAACGAACTTCTCGGTGGAGGCTCTCCAGTCGGTACTGTCTTTCATCGCTTCCGCTTTTTCGCAGAGGGCCGTTTTCAGTTCTAAGTTTTTCTCCAGCTCGCCCTTCAGCTCTTTGGAGTATTCGTTCCTGTGCGTAAAGAAATTGTCGACGGCCCGGCGGTATCTTTCGAAGAGTTTGGCATTGACTTTCCTGGGTGCAAAGCCAAGAGTTTTCCATTCGGCCTGCATGCTTATCACTTCTCTTTGCTTGGCCTCCCAGTCTCTGAGCGATACGAGCGCCGAGAAGTCTATGTTCTCTATTGTTTCGCAGATAGCGGTTTTGCGCTCCAAGCTGCTGCGTTCCTTCTCTTTTACGCTCTCGAAATGGGTTTGATGGCGCTTGTGGATGACTGTTGAGGCGGCCTTGAAGCGTTGCCATACCTCTTCGCGCAGCTCTTTGGATACCGGCCCGGTTTCGCGCCATTGGAAGTGCAGCTTTTGCAGCTTGTAGAAAGCCTCCACGATATTGGTTTCGTCGAGAAGCTTCTCAACCGCTTCGCATATTCCCAGCTTTGTTTCGAGATTTTTGCGGAAGTCATAGTCGCGCAGCTGGTGGTTTATCTTTATAAGATCGTAAAAGCGTTCGTTATAAATCTGATAATTCTTCCAGAGGCTGTTGGCATGTTCCTGCGGCACTACTCTCACTTCCTTCCACCTTTGCTGAATCTCCTTAAATTCCTGGAAGAGCTTGTTGAAGTCGTCGGAGCTTTCGGTAAGCTGCTTCATGCGCTCGATGAGCTGAAGCTTCAGTGCATAGTTTGCGGCTTTCACCTGTTCTTCCTCGGCGTGCAGTGATGCTTTCTTTTCCCGATAAACACTCAATATTTCTTTCAACTTAGTTTCAGCTTCGTTTTCGGGCACGTAAAAATCTTCTTCCTTGCCTCCTTCGCTCAGAAAGTCTTCTTTCAATTTCTCGGTTTCAAGATTTTGGAGCCTGTAAAAGCTTTGCTTCAGAGCATCTATATAGGCTTTATTGGCGCTTTGCGAATTAACGAGAGCAATCAGCTTCTCAAGAACTTCCTCCTTGGTTTGCAGCTTGTCCGTATCCGCCGGTTCTGCGTTATCCGAATCGATCGCCGGGATGGGCTCCTCCTCTTCCGAAGCAGCCTCTTCTTCCGAAGCGACAGCCTCCTCTGCTGAGGGAGCCTCTTCTTCCGAAGCGACAGCCTCCTCTGCTGAGGGAGCCTCTTCATCCGAAGCGACAGCCTCCTCTGCCGAGGCAGCCTCTTCATCCGAAGCGACAGCCTCCTCTGCCGAGGCAGCCTCTTCATCCGAAGCGACAGCCTCCTCTGCCGAGGCAGCCTCCGCTTCCGAAGCGACAGCCTCCTCCGCTGAGGGAGCTTCTGCTTCCGAAGTAGCTTCGGGCTCTTGATTGCTTGTAACGCTTGGGGCCACGTTGTCGGGATCATTTGTCCGGAGAGGCTCTTCCGTAACTGTTATTACTTCCGGTTCTTCCGGCTTATCGGCTGTTCCCGTGGTTTCTTCCGACGATTCCATCATACTTTCCGGCGTGGCTTCCGGTTCTTTAATCTCTTCTAATCTAACCTCATCAATCTCGGGCTGATTAGTTTCTTGAGTGTCCATCATATCAGTAAAACGTTTTAATAATAGGGATCAAAATATATTCCTTAATGGGATACAAAATAACATAATTCTTTTCAGATAACCGAATTGCCGCGTGTTTTTTTCTACACCCTCTCCGCAGCAAGGCTTTCCGGCCTCTGTAATGAGCTGTTGCAACGGGATGTTATGCGCATGATTAACCTTAGTGTCGAATCCGCCCCCTGCGTATTAATCCGCATTGGCATGAGCCCCTGATTCCTGATTGAAGGGGCTTTGCGACCCGACTTCTCTTGCGGGACGTCTTGCGCAGGGAGCATTTCCTGTGTTTAGCCTTGCCGATAATATAAAAAAACGAAGCGTGCGACCGTCACCGGCAGCACGCTCCTCAGATTATATTATTGGTTACTTATTTCGTGAAATAAAAAAAATCAGACAGGGTCTCTCTTTACTTGACAAAGCGCGCTTGTTTCAGATAATCGGCGCAGCCTTTCACGCCTTCGAACTGCGTGCCGCCCGCATAACCTTCCAGCTCTACGAAGTAGTCTTTGATGCCGTTGGCATAAGCCGTTTCGTATATCTTCTGGAAGTTCATCATGCCCGATTCGCCCAGTACGGCCACGTCTTTGATGTGCAGCAGGCGGATGCGATCGGGGTACTTCTTCATGTAGGCCACCGGATCCTTCTGTCCCATCACGGTCCAGTACACGTCGTTCTCGAATACAACCAGCGAGGGATCGGTGGCTTCAAGCATTCCGTCGTATATGATCTTGGCGCCTTCGGGCTGCCGTCCGAATCCGCGTCGCCTGGGCAGCGGCTCGGTGCCTCCCGGAACTACGGTGGCGAACTCGCCGTCGTGGTTGTGGTATCCGAACTGAAGGCCGGCGGCCTGAGCTATCTTACCGGCTTCGTTAAAGACCTTGCCCACGAAGGCCACCTCCTCGGTGCTGCGCGTGGAGGGTTGTCCGGGCTGGATGATGTACTTGCATCCTATGCCGGCGTGATGCTCGGCGGCAAGCTTCCAGAAGTCTTTTATCTGTTCCAGATTGCCCTCGTTGTATTCGCGTACCGGAGGGTTGAGGTGGGAGCTTACTATCTTCAGCCCGGCGTCGTCGGCGTACTTCTTAAAGTCGGCCATAGTGACGGCGCCTATCTTGCCTTCCTTGTTGTATCCGGCGAGCTCGAGTACGGTGTATCCCATCTGGGCCACCTTTTTCAGTCCTCCCGGAACGTCTTTGCCCAGCTCTTGCCCAAGCGAATAGATCTGCAATCCGAGTTGCTTCTTGGCATCTACCGAGGGGCTTCCGCTAAGGGCTGCGCGTCCGGTTTGTCCTGCTGCAACGAGGCCTCCCACTGTGAGAAGCGACGCATTACGTAAGAATGTTCTTCTGTTTGTCATTGTGTTTCGATTTTAATAATAAGTTAATACTCTACTATATTCTATAAGGGAACTTCTAATAATTAGATTTTTCAAGGCTTGCGACGGAGGCAAATGCGGAGTGTACTTTAGTACATGAGCATTTTGCCGACAGAGCATAACGCAGAAAAAGCAATTAGTAGAAGTTCCCATATTCTTGAATTTTCAATAGCATCTCAGCTTATACGGGCGGCGATACTCGTATCCGTACAGCCTGTGCGATGCGGCTTCCTTGTCCGTCCCGAAGCTCAGCGTGGCCGGATCCCATTTCACCGTCCGGTTCAGTTCGCGGGCAATGTTCGCAAGGCAGCAGAGCGTGTTGGTGCTTGCTCCCACTTCGACGGGCGCTATGGGATTCTCCCGCGAGCGAATGCAGTCAACAAAGTTCTGCATGTGAGGCGAGCTGATTTCGAACCTTAGAGCTCCGGCCCTGTTCTGTTCGCCGCGCTGCGAGCGCTGGGCCGCCGTTTGATTGGCTGCCTGCTGACGCTGAGCGGCTGTCATAGGCCGGCGTCCGGCGAGCTCGGAGGGGACGAGCGAGGCATCGGAGCAGGCAAGGTATCCGCGGGCAACTTCTATCCATCCTTTAGTGCCTATGAACTTGATGCCCTGGGCGTCGTCGTTGTCCTCGAGGTATGGCTGCTCGGTCATTACAATGCCGTTGGCGTATTTCATGGTGGCGTACTGCGCTCCCTTCACTCCCTTGGGATAGAACTCCACCGGCCCGGAGCCGTCCATTCCTATGGCCGCCTGAGCGATGTCGAACATGTGCGCTCCCCAGTCGGCCGTGTATCCGTTGCCTGTTTCCTGGTACCATCGCCATGCTCCCCAGAGCGCTTCGTTCTTGACCGGGTCGAGGCTTACTATGGGGCAAAGGTCTTCGTGGTAGTGAATCTTGGGGTCGTTGAGGGGGCCCATCCAGAGGTTGAAGTTCAGGTTGGCCGGCACCTCCTGTTCGGGCAGGTTGAAGGGCGTAGGCGGCTCGCCTACTTTGGCGTATATCTTTTCTACATGTCCGATAGCTCCGGATTGCACCAGCTCTATCGCTTTTTGGAACTCCTTGCCCGAACGCTGCTGGCTGCCCACCTGGAGCACGCGCCTGTTGTGCCGCACGGCCTTCACCATCGCCAGTCCTTCGGTGATGGTATAAGCCAGAGGCTTCTGGCAGTACACATCCTTGCCGGCTTCGCAGGCGTCTATGGTGAGCAGAGCATGCCAGTGGTCGGGGCTTGCGATGGCAACGGCGTCTATGTCTTTCCTGTCCAAAAGCTCCTCGTAGAACTCATAGCCGTCGCATCTGAGGTTCATTCCCTTGGTCTTTTGCCATTCGTTTACCCGGCGACGGAAGCGTTCAACCTTGATTGAATCGACATCGCAGCATGCAGCAACCTGAAGTCCCGGCGATCCGGCAAAGCCGGCAAAGTCGCTCAGTCCTTGTCGTCCGAGGCCTATGAAGCCCATCACTACCCTGTCACTCGGCGCGATCTTTACGCCGTCAATAGCCCAGCTCGGCAGTATAGTCAGGCCTGCCAAGCCTAATGCGGAGTAGTTCAGGAACTGCCTCCTTGTCATCGTGTTTTTTTCTTTGTAATCCATAAGTTTAAAGATTTGTGTAATTAATATTTATTGGTCTTGAACGGAACAAATATATAAAATCTTTTCCATTCGGCAAGAATATACTGATGCCCGCCAGGGGGCAAACGCTTATAAGTTCCTCATACCTATTCCCCATTCAAGCCGACACACATCCCGGCAGCGCGGCAATCCGGTCGCAATCCGGTCACATGATGTCAATGGCTCGCGACAAATCGCTAAGGCCGTTGAATTGAGTTTGATGGCTCGCGATAATTATCGGAAGCC
>JAITGS010000120.1 GCA_031280435.1 Tannerellaceae bacterium
TTTTTTTGGGCAAGGCTCCCGATAGTTACTTTTGTAAAGTCTTTTTCTGTTTCAAGCTTTCCTAACATTAGGATCGGCTGTTTTTTTTGAGTTTGAGCTTTCCTAACGTTAGGATCTGCTGTTTTTTTTGAGTTTGAGCTATCCTAACGTTCGGATTTGCCGTTTTTTTTTGAGTTCAAGCTATCCTAACGTTAGGATTTGCCGTTTTTTTTTGAGTTTGAGCTTTCCTAACGTTAGGGCCTTTACAAAAAAATTATTTGGGACTTTCCGATAGTTAGGAAAGCCCGGATTTTTTTCGGCAAGGCTCCCGATAGTTAGGAAAGCCCGGTTTTTTTGGGGCAAGACTCCCGATAGTTAGGAAAGCCCGGTTTTTTTGGGGCAAGGCTCCCGATAGTTAGGGAAGCCCGGATTTTTTTGGGCAAGGCTCCCGATAGTTAGGAAAGCCCGGTTTTTTTCCGGCAAGGCTCCCGATAGTTAGGAAAGCCCGGATTTTCTCGGGCAAGGCTTCCGATAGTTAGGAAAGCCCGGTTTTTTTCGGGCAAGGCTCCCGATAGTTAGGAAAGCTTGGATTTTTTCGGGCAAGGCTCCCGATAGTGCAGAATCCAAGCGACGAGCCCCATCACCTCGACCCCAACGAGCATCCGGCAATGGGCGAGTGAGGCGAGTACAGCGATATAATATTTGTAGGGGTCGAACATTTTCGACCCTTATTTTTTTTGGGGCCGTGATGTGTAGAGACGCGATTAATCGCGTCTCTACATTTTGGACAACGCCTGTTTGCGCGGGCGAATGGCCTCGGATGCATCGCCTGCCCATGCCCTACCCCCGTGAAGACGCGATTAATCGCGTCTCTACATTTTGGACAACGCCTGTTTGGGCAGGCGAATGGCCTCGGATGCATCGCCTGCCCATGCCCTACCCCCGTGGAGACGCGATGCATCGCGTCTCTACATTTTGAAAACGACCGGGTTGGGCGGGCGAATGGCCTCGGATGCATCGCCTGCCCATGCCCTACCCCCGTATAGACGCGATTAATCGCGTCTATACATTCCGAACACATTCTCCTTTTTGTTTGTTTCATAATAATCCGCTGCTGATGCCGTTATTTGCATGATGAGCAAGTACATCTATTATATTGTTCCTTTAGCGCTTGCTGTTTTTGCGGCAGGATGCGGTACGTCTAAGAACACTAAGGCGCACAGGGCTTATCATGCGCTTAACTCTCGGTACAACATATACTATAACGGCAAAACCTCTTTCGACGAATCGCTCACGGCCATGGAGAAGGGCTACAAGGAATCCTATACGGAGATGATTCTGATGCATGCCGTCAGCGCACAGCCTAAGGATAAGGCCACGACCGGAGGCGCCTTCGACCGAGCTATCGAGAAGGGCAACAAGGCTATCAAGCTTCATTCCATACAAATCAAACCTCCACGGAAACCGGGCTGGCGCAACAATCCTAAGCTGGCGACATTCTACGAGCAGGAGGAGTATAATCCCTTCCTGAAACGATGCTGGATGATGGTGGGGGAGGGTCAGTTTTACAATGCCGACTTCCTCCAGGCGTCTTCTACCTTTTCGTATATAGCCAGGCACTATGCTACCGATGCGCAGATGGTGGCCGCGGCGCGTATATGGCAGGCCAGGTGCTATACGGAGCTGGAATGGCTCTATGAGGCCGAGGATATTCTGCGGAAGCTCAACACGCAGGGCTTCCCTGCCTCCGAACGACACCTCTACGACGCCACATATACCGCCTACCTGCTTGCAAACGGACAGCTCGAGGAGGCTGTCCCCTACCTGGAAAGCGCCGTGAAGGGCAAGGGAGGCAGCAGGCTGCAACGTACGCGCATGAGGTACCTGCTCGGACAGCTGTACGCCGAGCAAGGCTTAGACGGTTTGGCATACAAAGCTTTCGGCAGCGTTATAGCCTCCAATCCGCCCTACGAGCTGGAGTTCGCCGCCCGCATACGACAGACAGAGGTCTTCCCCTCAAAGGATACCCGCAAAATTGTGCGCATGCTGGAAGGAATGGCGCGGCAGGACAAGAACAAGAACTATGTTGAACAGGTATATTATGCCCTGGGGAACATTCATATTGCCGGAGGAGATACCACGCTGGCCATCGCTGCCTACGAAACAGGTATAGAGAAAAGCGAGCAGGCGGCCATGGACAAGGCGCTGATATGGCTCAAGCTCGGCGAGATATTTTTCGAGCGGCGCGATTACATTAAGGCGCAGCCTTGCTTCAGCGGCGCTGCGGGTATAATCAGCAAGGAATATAAGGATTACGAACGCATATCGGCCCTGTCGGCTACGCTCGACGAGCTGGTGGTGCATGCCGAGGCTATACACCTTCAAGACAGCTTGCAGGAGCTGGCCCGCATGCCTGAGGCGGAAAGGCTGGCCCGCATCGACGGTATCATCGAGCATCTGATCAAGGAGGAGGAAGCTGCTAAGAAGGAGGCGGAGAAGGAGGCCTACCTCGCCGACCAGGCGGCAAGCGGCTCGGCTTTCCAATCTCAAATGCCCGGAGCTAACGTTCCCGGAGCTCCTGTTACGGGCCGGGCAGAGGAGGGCGGATTCTATTTTTACAGTCCGCAGGTCGTGAGCCAGGGGAAGGCGGCCTTCCAGCAGAAATGGGGGCGGCGAACGCTGGAGGATGACTGGCGACGGAAAAACAAAAAGATGGCGACCTTCGACGGGACGTCGGGCAGCCCTGCGGATAATGCCGTGGCTGCGGATTCGACTATGGCTGCCTCCGATTCTACGGCCCTTGCAGCAGCCGACAGCCTGCTGAGCGATCCTAAGAGCCGCGAGTTTTATCTCCAGCAGATTCCCTTCACGGAGGAGGAGGTGGAGGCTTCCAACCTTATCATAGTGGACGGCATGTACAACATAGGGCTTATATATAAGGATAAGTTAGACAATGTGGACCTCTCCGTCGAAGCCTTTGAAGAACTCGAACGCCGCTTCCCCGACAATGAGCATCTGGCCGAATGTTACTATCAGATTTACCTCATGGCCCTGAGGGTGCGAAACTCCGAGCTGGCCGAACTATACCGCAGCAAGATGCTGGCCGGCTTCCCCGACAACGACTACTCCATAGCCATAGCCGACCCCGACTACGAGTACAACATGCGCTCTATGGACAGCGTTCAGATAGCGGCCTACGAAGCTGCCTATACCGCCTACCTGAACGAAGACACCACTGCGGTTCATGCCGCCTATCATCAGATAGGCGCTCAATATCCCTTGGCTGTGCTGCTGCCCAAGTTCATGTTCCTCCACGCCCTGGCCTACGTTCAGCAAAACGATGCGGAGGAGTTCCAAAACGTGCTGAAGGCGCTGCTCGACAAATATCCTAAGGCCGACGTTACCGAGCTGGCAGGCGATATGCTCAAGGGGCTGCTGCGCGGGCGCGAGATTGTTCAGGGAGGAATAAAGGGTATGGTGTGGAACATGAGGTTCGGCGACGACGGTTCGCTGTCTGCTGCCGACTCGGCGCGTACCTTCAGCGGAGATACCAACCTGCCCTCGCGGGTGACGCTGATGTACTCCGGCGGAAGGGTAGACCGCAACCGCCTGCTCTTCATCGTTGCCGCCTACAACTTCGCCAACCTGATGGTGAAGGAACTCGACATGACCTTCGATGAGGCAGGGCCGGTGCAGATGCTCACCATAAGCGGCTTCACCAACTTCGCGGAGGCTCTGCAATACTATAATATGATACATGCCGAAGGAGGATACGCCTCAAGCCTCGGACGAGACATAGCCGTACTGCCCATAACCGATGCCAACTACGAAACCCTTATGCGCGGCAAAACCATGGACGAGTACATAGACTTCATTGAGGAAACGCTCGGCAATGATGCGGCTGCACTCGTTGCCCGTCTGCGGGCACGTATAGATTCCGCTTCTATGGAGGAAGAAGCCGCGGAGGAGGAGGCCGCCGTGCAGTCCTCGCAACCCGCAGCACCCATAGAGCCGTCGGATTCAGCCGTAGCCTCCCCCGCCCCGCTCGCCCCGGACAGCATTGCTCCCGTCGGCGGCGACGCCATCCGGCGCGACACCGTCAATACGGCCATGACCCCGCATCTGCAAGCCGACAGCATTGCAGCCCCGCCTGCGCTATCGCCGGACTCCATCGCCCTCAAACCTCTTAGCCCACCCGCTACCGAAAAGCCCAAGACGCCGGAACAAATACGCAAGGAAAGAGAACGGGCCTACAAGGAGCGGCAAAAGCAGCGTGCCAGGGAACTCAAAGAGAAAGAGCGAGCCTACAAACAGAAGCTGCGCGACCGCGAGAAGGCCAGACGCCAATAGCCCGTAAGATTGTAAAGAATCTTTACCTTTACGCATCAAACTTAAATATGCATCACTTATAATCATCATGATCACATTCTTATTATCTATTGTCCTCCTCGTCGGAGGATATTTCATCTACGGAGCCATAGTGGAACGGCTTTTCGGCGCCGACCCCAAGCGCGCAACCCCTGCGCAGGAAATGAGCGACGGCGTAGACTACGTGCCTATGGGCTGGGGGAAAATATTCCTCATTCAGTTTCTGAACATAGCCGGGCTGGGGCCCATCTTCGGAGCCATCATGGGAGCAGTATACGGCCCCGTAGCCTTCCTGTGGATAGTCTTCGGGAGCATCTTCGGAGGCGCGGTGCACGACTATCTGTCCGGTATGATGTCCGTCCGCCACAAAGGCGTCAGCCTGCCCGAGCTCGGCGGCCTATGCCTCGGCAATGTCTTCAGGCAGCTGATGCGCGGATTTGCCGTACTGCTGATGATACTCGTAGGAGCAGTGTTCATCGCCGGGCCCTCGAAGCTGCTGGCCGGACTAACGCCGGAAGTTATGAACTACACCTTCTGGTGCATCGCCATCTTCCTGTACTATGTGCTGGCCACCATGCTGCCTATCGACAAAGTCATAGGACGGATATATCCTGTGTTCGGCTTCGCCCTGCTGTTCATGGCCGTAGGCATAGGAACGATGATAATCTTCCACGGCGCTCCCGTGCCCGAAGCCATCCCCGCGAACCTGCACAACATGCATCCCAAGGCCGACAGCTTCCCCATCTTCCCCATGCTCTTCATCTCTATTGCCTGCGGAGCCGTATCGGGCTTCCACGCCACACAGTCGCCGCTGATGGCTCGATGCCTGCGGAACGAGAAGCACGGCCGGCGGGTATTCTACGGCGCTATGATTGCCGAAGGAATAGTGGCCCTGATATGGGCCGCAGCCGCTATGAGCTTCTTCGGCAACGTAGGCGGCCTCCAGCAGTTCCTTGCCGACAATGATAACAATGCCGCCGTAGCGGTAGACCACATCGCCCGCTCATGGCTCGGACAGGTAGGCGGCCTGCTGGCCATCATAGGAGTGATAGCCGCGCCTATAACATCCGGCGACACGGCCTTCCGATCGGCTCGCCTCATAGTAGCCGACTTCCTCCGGTATCCGCAAAAGCCTCTGCTCAACAGGGCATGGGTGGCCATACCTCTGTTCGTTGCCGGATTCGCCATACTTCAGATGAACTTCGATGTGCTGTGGCGCTACTTTGCGTGGGCCAACCAAACGCTTGCCGCCGCAACGCTATGGACGGTCGCCGTCTATCTGGCCCGCGAGAAGAAGTGCTTTTGGATTGCGTTCTTCCCGGCAGTATTCATGACCGCAGTGGTAGCCACCTACATCGTGGTAGCCCCCGAAGGCCTCCGCCTCTCCCCCGCCACAGGCTACATCACCGGCGACTGCATAACCGCAGCCATAGCCGCCTGGTTCCTGAAATCGGTAAGGAGGTAGCGCCCCCACCGTCGCCGGCACCGGGCTCTCAACATTTGTTGAAACGGCCGCTGTCAAAACGGAGCTCTCAACATTTGTTGAAACCGTCCTGTTGTCAGCAGGGAGCTCTCAACATTTGTTGAAACCGCCCCGTTGTCAGCAGGGAGCTCTCAACATTTGTTGAAACCGTCCTGCTGTCAGCATGGAGCTCTCAACATTTGTTGAAACCGCCCTGTTGTCAGCACGGAGCTCTCAACATTTGTTGAGCTATACAAATCTCCCAATTTTGCGGCTCCGGAGCCTTCAAATCCGTCCGCCGCGACTTTTTGGGAGGTTCCGCGCTCTGTTGAGCCTACAAATTTCCCGGATTCATTGAATTATCGGTTGTTTATTCGTCCGATACGCTTTTTTTGGCCGCGTCAACATTTGTTGAGAGCTCCGCGCCGGCAGCGGGGAGGTCTCAACAAATGTTGAGCCGGCGGAAATGTTGAGGGCCAAATCTACACTTGTAGGATTCGGCCTACCAATTGTCATCCCATCCGTAGCTTTGATACTCTACTTTCCCGCAGACTTTGCATCTGGCATTTCTGAATGCTGCTCCTGTGTTGCCGGGATGGTGCGACGGCCCTTCGTATACAAAATCTTGCCTTACTGTGCCGCACCTTGTGCACCGGCACTTCTGATTGGCGGAGGCGATAAACTCTATGTCGCGTTCGCCGCTTGCATCGCGAGATAGCTCGCTGACCTCGACCGTGATGTTGGGCTTTCTGGAGACGGGAATGATCTTGTCGACGGGAATGAGTTCGACTATTATTCCTTCCTTCAGCTTTAGGCGAGCAACCTCCTGCACTGCTCCTTTCCCGAAGGAGAAAGCAATGATATGACCGATGGGCTTCTGTGCTTCTTTGTTTTTGTCGAATAGATTCTTGTCGAATCGCTCGGCGGCCGACTTGAAGTTGTCTATCACATTGCGTCCGACATTGTCTGAGCGCTTTACTTGTATAGGCGTTCCGTCGGCTGTTTTCCCATCGAGCCCGAAGTCGTTTCTCTGACGGACGTTGCTAACGCCGCCGTACTGTCCGATAATCCAGCTCTCGAACTCGAAGGCGTCCCGGTTGCGCAACACCTCGTAGTCGTACTTGTGGAGCTGGAGCGTATAGGAGTTGGCGTAGAGGCTTGTGAACAGATCGGTTTGCTGCTGGAGCCGTAGCTCTGTTACCTTAACGGCTTGCACCGACTGGTCGATGCCTATCCATTGCCGGTTGAGCTTGTCGGCAACGGCAACGGTTGTTCCGCCGCCTACGAAAGGATCTAATATCATATCCTTCTCTTTGGACGCCATCTTAATAATCCTTTCCAACAAAGCTTTGGGCTTTTGAGTAGGATAACCTATTTTCTCAGGATTGTTGCCCGCCAAATGCGCAATATCCCAAACATCTCGCGGAATACCTGCATTTATATTAAAGCCTTTTGTTTCGTCTTCAGTGTTTATAATAGTAGAATTAGGGAACTTCTAATAATTAGATTTTTCAAGGCTTGTGACGGCGGCAAAATGCTCATGTACCCAAGTACACTCCGCTTTTGCCGCCGTCGCATAACGCAGAAAAAGCAATTATTAGAAGTTCCCATTACTGCCTGCGAAGTGTTTGTTGCTCACAAATCCTGTTTCATCAGCATATTTCCCCCATCTTTTAAGCGTACTCTCACTTGGAGGATAATCAAGTTTATCGGGGGTCATTTTAAATTGATCGCTTTTGGCATAAACCAGGATTGTGTCGTGGTCTCTGCCGAGATGATGCGACGAAACTCTAAGGCTTGTTTTATAGCTCCAAATAATCTCATTCCTAAAATTATTTCTCCCGAAAATTCTGTCCAGAATTTCCACCCGTATATATGCATCTGCATGCCCATCGCAATGCAGGAAGATACTCCCGGTGGGTTTCAGTAGTCGGTCCAGCTGCTCCCCGCGCTCTTTGAGCCAGGCTATGTAATGCTCCATGCCTCCGCTCCAGCGGTCTTGAAAGGAGCGAACTTCGCCGGCATCGCCCCAGATCCTTCGTAGTTGCGATTAGAGAAAAAGGGCGGGTCAAGATAAATTAAATCTACCGTTTCGCTATCCATCGCTTTCAGGATTTCGAGATTATCGCCTAATATAAGTTTGTTCACTGACATCGTTCTTTGAATTTGTTGTTTTGCAAATATAGTGCAGCTAAAGGATAAAACTTTAATGCCCTTCCGCCATAGGTTGGCTGCAAGCGCATTGAAGCCAAGCGCGGCCGGAAGTCGCGCAAGCTTATGTGAAAACGTCGGTTTGCCTACGGGATTCCGTAGAGGCATCAAAACAATTTCACTTTGTCTACGGGATTCCGTAGAGCTATCAAAACAATTTCATTCTGCCTACGGGATTCCGTAGAGGCATCAAAACAGTTTCATTTTGTCTACGGGATTCCGTAGAGGCATCAAAACTGTTTCATTTTGTCTACGGGATTCCGTAGAGGCATCAAAACAGTTTCATTTTGTCTACGGGATTCCGTAGAGGCATCAAAACAGTTTCGGTTTGTCTACGGGATTCCTTGGGCATATCAAAACATTTTGGGGATCTCCTCTTTTCTCTCCCCCCGAATATGCGGCGAAGCCCTATTACCGTAGGCATCAATGGAGGCAATAGCGGGCCTGAGCTGAAGCGCACCGGATTGCACCGAGCGCAAAAGGCCTATCTTTGCGCATCACACAAATACGTAAGAAACATGTCGGATAAAGATTACAACAATCAGCCTGCCTCCGCCCTCGTGCTTTTCTCCGGCGGGCAGGATTCTACCACTTGCCTCTTTTGGGCTATCAAACGCTTCAGGAGTGTGCGCGCCCTGTGCTTCGGCTACGGGCAGCGGCATGCGCTCGAAACGGAGGTGGCCCGACGCATTGCCGGTGAGGCCGGCATTCCGTTCCAACTGCTCGACGCTTCGGTTATAGCCGCGCTGTCCGCCAATGCGCTGACCGACCTCGACATGGCCGTCGACCGCGAAAAGCCGGAGGGAGCCCTGCCTAATACCTTTGTTCCCGGACGCAATCTGCTGTTCCTGACCTTTGCCGCCGCCATCGCCCGCTCGCACGGCATATTCAATCTGGTGACAGGCGTTTCGCAGGCCGATTACAGCGGCTATCCCGACTGTCGGGAGCCCTTCGTCCGAGCTGCCGCCGAGGCTATCAGCCTGGCAATGGACGAGCGTTTCACGATACACACTCCACTGATGCATCTCAGCAAGGCGGATACCTGGCGGCTGGCCGACGAGCTTGGCGTACTAAGCACGGTGAGAGACAAAACGCTGACCTGCTACAATGGCCTCATTGCCTACGGATGCGGCGAATGTCCGGCCTGCCGCCTGCGCAACAACGGCCTGGAGGAATATATGCGAAGCAAGAATGAAGATCCTGGTTGTTGAGGACGAATACGCTTTGCTGAAAGCCGTTGAGGAGTTTCTGTCGGCCGAGAAGTACGTGGTGGAGAAGGCCACAGATTATCATTCCGCAACGGAAAAGGTGATGCTCTACAACTACGATTGCATACTGCTCGACATATCGTTGCCGGGCGGCAGCGGCCTGCAAATACTCAACGAAATGAAGAAGGAAGGCAAGGCCGGCAATGTTATCATCATCTCCGCAAGAGATTCACTCGACGATAAGGTGGCGGGGCTCGATTCCGGGGCGGACGACTATCTTGCCAAGCCTTTCCACCTTACCGAACTGCATGCGCGAATCAAGGCCGTGCTGCGCCGCAAGCTGCACGACGGCAAGCAGGTGATGCGGCTGGGCAACTCGTCCGTCGATTTCGCACAGCGGCTCGTCTGCGTTGACGACCGACCGCTAAAGCTGAACCGCAAGGAATTTAACATGCTCGCCTTTTTCGCGACCAACCGGAACCGCCTCATCGCAAAGGACGCCCTTGCCGAGCATATTTGGGGCGACAATATTGACATGGCCGACGACTTTGATTTTGTGTATTCGCAGGTAAAGAATCTGCGAAAGAAGCTGAAGGAGGCCGGCTCGGATATAGTGATCGAGAACGTGTACGGCGTTGGATATAAGCTTGTGCTATGAGGCTGACGAATCATCTGATTTCAAGGATAACGCTATGGTTCGCGGTAGTGATGCTATTCTGGTCGGCCCTCTACTTCCTGTTCCAGATGAAGGAGATTCACGACGGCAACGACGAAGGCCTCACCAACCTCAAGCAGGAGTTTATAGCTAAAGCTAATGCCCTGCCGGGATTCGTTGAGAAGCTGACGGCCGACACGCCGCTCAACTTCATAGTCGAGGAAATCAGCCGCGAGGATGCCGAAGCCTTCGTCGAGACCTTTCAAACCACGACTGTCTATTTCGCCACCGAGCTCGAAAAGGAGGAAGTGCGCATGCTCTCGACTGCCTTCCGCTGCGAACCGAACGGCAAATACTATCGCCTCCGCTGCTTCACCTCGACCGTCGAGAGCGACGACCTGATCAAAAACATGCTCTACCTGCTGGCCGCGCTATGGGCTGTGCTCTCGCTGACTGTCATAATCGTTTGCAAGGTCGTTATTTCGAAGGCCAACAAGCCCTTTTATCAAACGCTGGCCGAGCTGAGGAAATTCCGATTGGACAACAACACAATGATAGCCTTCCCCGAAACGCAGATTAAGGAATACCGTCAACTGAATGAAGCCGTCGCCGAGCTTCTCTCCGGGAATATCGCAATCTTCAGCGATCAAAAGCAGTTCATCGAGAACACTTCCCATGAGCTTCAGACTCCACTCGCAGCAGTCATAGCCCGTATGGAAAGCATGCTCGAAAAGCATCAGGCCAGCCGGGAGGATGCCCAAGAGATTGCCGGCGCGCTCAGCGTTCTGAACAGGATGAAGCGGCTGAACGCAAGCCTGCTGCTACTCTCCAAAATCAAGAACAGACAGTTTGCCGACAGCTCTCCCGTCGATCTGCGCGCCCTGCTGACTTCGGTTATGTGCGAGCTCGACGAGCTGGCCGCCTGCAAGCAAATCGCAGTCGAAACCCAAGGAGAGGCCTCGCCGACAGCGCTCATGAACGAAGACCTGGCCTGCATCCTCCTGACTAACCTTGCCAAGAACGCCATAGCCCACAACGAGCCGGGCGGAACGATAGTGCTGCGATACGAGCCGGAGGCCGTCATCATAGCCAACAGCGGACGCGAATCTGCTGTCGATCCGTTCGGCAGATACCGCAGCGACAGCAAATCCTCCGGCCTGGGCCTCTCCATTGCCAAAGCTATTGCCGACATCTACGGCATAGGCCTCGAATACGGCTATGAAGGACAGATGCACCGTTTCACTCTGCGGATAGCAAAGCCTGAGGCTGTGCTGCCGAGGCTGTGCTTTTTCCCGAATCTTTACGGAATTGCCTCCTATGTTTGCATCATTACTAATTAAAAAGGAGGTACAGATGAAAACAAAACAGATTTTGAGCCTGATAGCAGGCTGTTGCTTAGCCGCGAACATTGCGGCTGCCCAAACCAATCCCCTAATCTCTACGCAATACTCAAACGAGGCCATTGCGGAGATGATCCGCAAGTACAAAAGCCTCAATGCGCGCGATGCCGTTCCTTCGCCGGAGCTCGCGGCCAGGTTCAAGGCCGACTTCCCCAAGGCTTACGATGCGGAATGGGAATCGGCCGGAGGCATCTTCGAGGTGGAGTTCGACCGGCGCTTCCGCGACTTCAGCGCATACTATGACGACAAGGGCAACTTGCTGATGATCGTCGAGGAGATATATCGCTCGGCCCTGCCTGCCGTCGTGAAGAACGCCGCCGAAGCCCGCTACCCCAAATACAGCTTTGAGGACATCAACAAGATCCGACGCGGAACCGAAACCTTCTACGAGATCGAAATGGAGCGACGCGACACGGACGTACGCCTCGTAATTAACTCCGACGGCACCATCTACGACGAAAAGAATGGGGCTGCCGCCAAATGATTTGGGCCAAAAAAAAGAGCCGCCGGATGCATTGACTGTCCGACGGCTCTTTTGCGTGTATATGAGAGCTATTCGATGCTTTCATTTCAGTATAATCTTAAAAGTTTCAACCGTGCCCCTGTCCGTAGTTATTTGCAGGACATAGATGCCGGCGGGCTGGGCTGAGAAATCGAGGCTGCCTCCCGTGGCGGGGAGATGACCGCTTGCTACAACAAGTCCGGTTGTTGCGTTGATAAACGAATAGTCCACCGTTTGCTTCGACAGTACAGAGCCGGCCTGTGGAGTATAGGCTACGTTCACCAGCTTTGAGTTTTTGGAAGCAACGGCGGAGTAATAGCCTCCGGAGCTCGTCACCGTAACCATTTTGGAGGCATTGTATGAACCCGGCGAGTTACAGTTGTTTTTGCACGGCAATAAACCATGTAGGTGCCGCTCTGGTTGAAGGTAACATCGCACATAATGCTGCAACTATTAACAAAACATTATCTTTGCAAAAAAAATCTTTATCAACAATTTTCATGATACTTACTCATATCGAACATCTGGGCATAGCCGTTAAAAGCATAGAGGCTTGCCTGCCTTATTATGAGGGCGTTTTGGGCCTCAAGTGTTATAATATAGAAGTGGTGGCCGACCAAAAAGTTCGCACGGCCTTCTTCAAAGTCGGTCAGACCAAGATAGAGCTGCTGGAGCCTACGGGCGAGGACAGCACTATTGCAAAATTTATAGAAAAGCGCGGCGAAGGGATTCATCACATTGCTTTTGCAACGCCGTCGGTGGCAGATGCGCTGGCGGAGGCCGCGGACAGTGGCGTTCAGCTCATCGACAAGGCTCCCCGGCGGGGCGCTGAGGGGATGGATATAGCATTTTTGCATCCTAAATCGACCTGCGGTATCCTCACGGAGCTATGCATGGAGGGAACTAAGTGAAATCTCATACATATAATAATATAAAGAACAATGAGCAATCAACTTGAAAAAGTAAAAGAATTGATTTCCCTCCGCGAGCAGGCTCGGCTTGGCGGCGGAGAGAAACGTATTGAGGCGCAGCACAACAAAGGCAAATACACTGCCCGCGAACGCATCGCCATGCTGCTCGACGAAGGCAGCTTTGAGGAATTTGACATGTTTGCGCAGCACCGGAGTACAAATTTCGGTATTGATAAAACAAAATTCTTGGGCGATGGAGTTGTTACGGGTTACGGGAGTATAATGGGCCGCTTGGTTTATGTGTACGCTCAGGACTTTACGGTTTTCGGCGGCGCCTTATCGGAAACCCTGGCCATGAAGATTTGCAAGGTGATGGATCAGGCCATGAAGATGGGCGCTCCGGTGATAGGGCTGAACGATTCGGGCGGCGCTCGGATTCAGGAAGGCGTAAATGCTCTGGCCGGATATGCTGAGATTTTCCAGCGTAACATCCTGGCGTCCGGCGTTGTGCCTCAGATCTCGGCCATTTTCGGCCCCTGCGCGGGCGGTGCGGTTTATTCGCCGGCGCTCACGGACTTTAATATAATGACCCGCGGAACGAGCTATATGTTCCTTACCGGCCCCAAGGTGGTGAAATCGGTTACGGGCGAAGATGTTACGCAGGAGCAGCTCGGCGGCGCAAGCGTGCATACCACCAAGTCGGGCGTGGCTCATTTTGCGGTGGATACGGAGGAAGACGGCTTCACCCTGATTCGCAAGCTGCTTTCTTATCTCCCCCAGAACAATCTGGAGGAGGCTCCGATGCTGGAGTGTAAAGATCCTATTGATCGCCTGGAGGACAGCCTGAACGAAATCATTCCGGACAGCACATCTCAGTCTTACGATATGTACGAGGTGATTGGCTCCATTGTCGATAACGGCGAGTTCCTCGAAGTTCATGCCGATTATGCCAAGAATATTATAGTAGGCTTTGCCCGCTTCAACGGACAGTCGGTCGGTATAGTGGCCAATCAGCCCAAGGTGATGGCCGGCTGCCTCGACAGCAATGCCTCGCGCAAGGGCGGTCGCTTTGTTCGCTTTTGCGATGCCTTCAATATCCCTATCGTCACCCTTGTAGACGTTCCCGGATTCCTCCCGGGCACAGGCCAGGAGTACAACGGGGTGATTCTGCACGGGGCCAAGCTTCTTTATGCCTACGGCGAGGCTACCGTCCCGAAGGTGACGGTGACGCTGCGCAAGTCGTATGGCGGCGCGTACTGCGTGATGAGTTCCAAGCATCTTCGCGGCGATATGAACTATGCATGGCCTACGGCCGAGATTGCGGTGATGGGCCCAAGCGGCGCCGTTGAGGTTATCTTCTCCAAGGAGGTGGCCCTTGCTCCCGACCCGGCCCAGGCGGCGGCCGACAAAGAAGCCGAATACCGCAAGGCCTTTGCCAATCCCTACAATGCCGCCCAATACGGATACATCGACGACGTCATCGAACCGCGCAATACTCGCTTCCGCATCATTCGCGCCTTGCAGCAACTGCAAACAAAGAAGCTGGTTAACCCGCCCAAGAAGCATGACAATCTGCCTCTATAAATCACGCAGCGCATGAACATTAACAGGATTTGCAGAAAAACATGCAGGGTCACGGTCGCGGCGATAGCGCTGATGATAGTCGTCACGGTGGCGGCAAGGGCGCAGCGAACCACCTCCATGAGGATAAACGAGGCGCTGGTTATCAACGATGACAACTTCCTCGACGACTACGGCAAGAAAAGCGGATGGCTGGAGCTCTATAACACTTCGGCCAACGTGGTTAACGTTGCCGGCTGCTTCCTCACCGACGACATCAACGACCCTAAGAAATATCCCATTCCCAAGGGCGATGTGCTCACCAGGGTAAGTCCGCGGCAGCACGTTCTCTTTTGGGTCGACAGCATGGCCTGGCACGGAACCTTTCATGTTAACTTCAGCTTCAAGCCCGACAGAGCCAACTTCATAGCCTTCTTCGATTCCGACGGCAAAACGCTGATCGACTCCGTAACCATTCCGGCCGGTCAGCAGTCCGACGTCAGCTACGGGCGCCTTGTCGACGGCGGCGATCAGTGGGTTAGCTTCACTAAGGTCACTCCCAGCACCAACAACAAGACGCTCGACTCCAATGAGCGCATCGACAACTTCAAGTCGAACGACGGCGTAGGCGTGGGCATGACCGTAACGGCCATGTGCGTGGTATTCCTCGGGCTGATAATGCTCTACTGCGTGTTCAAGTTCGTGGCCTATCTGGCTATACTCCTCACCACGAAGCGTGCCAAGAAAGCATCCGACGACGTTCAGCTCTCAGGCGAGATATCGGGCGAAGTGCTGGCAGCCATCAGCGCCGCCCTGTACGAGCTCGACGAAGACGTTCACGACATAGAGCGCACCATACTGACTATACAGAAAGTGCGACGCAACTATTCACCCTGGAGCTCGAAAATATATACCCTCCGCGAGGCTCCCAGAAAATAATCTCAAATTCATATAACCAGCATGAAAAGTTTTAAATATACAATCAACGGCAATGTTTATAAGGTACACATCAACTCCGTGGTCGACAACATGGCCGAAGTGGAAGTGAACGGCACTCCTTATAAAGTAAAAATGGAGAAACCGACCAAGAAGCAGGTTGTCACCATCAAGCGCCCCGCCCAGGCTCCAACAACATCAACCGGCGCCCCCGTGGTGGCCCGTCCGGCCGCATCATCCGCTCCCGGCGCCCTTCGCTCGCCGCTGCCCGGCGTAATACTCGAAGTGAAATGCAAGCAAGGCGATACGGTTAAGCGCGGCGCCACCCTGTTTGTGCTCGAAGCCATGAAGATGGAAAACAGCATCCACGCCGACCGCGACGGCGTCATCACCGAAGTAAAAGTAAACAAAGGAGACTCCGTACTCGAGAATGCGGAACTCTGCATAATAGGATAAAATATGCACGACAGTTTTATCTCCTTCCTGGCCGAGAACCTCCAGCTGTTCCTCACCTATACGGGAGTATACAATGCAACTCCGGGGCACTTCATCATGATAGCCATAGGGCTGCTGTTCATCTTCCTCGCCATCAGATACGAATTTGAGCCCATGCTCCTTATCCCGATAGGCTTCGGAATCCTGATCGGCAACATACCCTTCAAAGACGCAGGGCTTCAGATAGGCATCTACGAGCAGGGATCGGTTCTTAACATACTCTACCAGGGCGTCACCTCCGGATGGTATCCGCCGCTCATCTTCCTCGGCATAGGGGCCATGACCGACTTTTCGGCCCTCATCTCCAATCCCAAGCTCATGCTCGTAGGCGCGGCCGCCCAGTTCGGAATCTTCGGAGCCTATACCATAGCGCTCCAGATGGGATTCGAGCCCAACCAGGCCGGCGCCATAGGCATCATCGGAGGAGCCGACGGCCCCACGGCCATCTTCCTCTCCTCCAAGCTCGCCCCGGAGCTCATGGGCGCCATCGCAATCTCGGCCTATTCGTACATGGCCCTCGTGCCCATCATCCAGCCCCCCTTCATGAAGCTGTTCACCACCAAGAAGGAGAGGCTCATCCGCATGCGTCCGCCCCGCGTGGTGTCGTCAACGGAGAAGATCATCTTCCCGATCATAGGCCTGCTGCTCACCTGCTTCCTTGTCCCGTCGGGGCTTCCGCTGCTGGGCATGCTCTTCTTTGGGAATCTGCTGAAAGAAAGCGGCGTCACCCGCAGGCTTGCCGAAACGGCCCGCGGCCCGCTGATCGATACCATCACCATACTGCTGGGCGTAACCGTCGGAGCCTCCACGCAGGCCACGCAGTTCCTCACCTTCAATTCGATCAAGATATTCGGGCTCGGAGCGCTATCGTTCGTCATAGCCACCTCGGCCGGCGTTCTGTTCGTAAAATTCTTCAACATCTTCCTCAAGACAGGTAACAAAATAAATCCGCTGATAGGTAATGCGGGCGTATCGGCTGTGCCCGACTCGGCCCGTATCTCGCAGGTCGTGGGTTTGCGCTACGACCCGACCAACTATCTGCTGATGCATGCCATGGGGCCGAACGTGGCCGGAGTGATAGGCTCGGCCGTGGCAGCCGGAATCCTTCTCGGATTCCTTGGATAGCACACCAAAGCCTTTTTCATAAACAACCTAAATGTTTGCAGGCTTCCCAAGAGAGGGAGGCCTGCTTTTGTTTATAGGGGGTGGGTGAAGGGATGGGTGCGGGCTTCTTGCTGAACCCTTGCAACGTCCTCCTCTGTTGCAAGCCTTGGAAAGCTTATCATTAGCCGCTCACGAATGGAATTTTCTTCAGGAAGTTTTCCGCAAGGGGCTGAATGTGTCGGGAGGTAAGTCGGCTTGCCCAAACAGGTCGTGTCCAAAATGTAGAGCCGCGATGCATCGAGGCTCTACGCACAACGCCCCGCACATCACCCTCATGACCTGTTTGGGCGGGCTGAATTGCCTTTTGATACATTCGGCCCCTTTCAGTCGAAACTCCCTTTTTTGAACATTTCGCCTCTCAAAAAAAATCCGGGAGGGGATAGTAACGAATACGATTTTAACGTGAGTTCGACCTAAGCAATCCTCCGTAGGGCATCATTATCAACGATGTCGAGATTCAAGGAAGGTTTTTTAGGCAGAAAATTGTAGGCTATAAGACCGGCAACCAGGTTGGTAAT
>JAITGS010000126.1 GCA_031280435.1 Tannerellaceae bacterium
GTCGAAAATATATCCGAAGCAAGCTTCCAGCGCTTCATCCATATCCCATTGTTTATGCCTATGGTTTGCATCGCGCTCCAGAAACCGTGCGTGAGATGAAACCAAATGGCTGCATACCAGACTAAATACAGCCCCACAATTATAGGCTGCGAGAAGTAGTACCTGATGAAGCCCGCTCCATCGTGAGGCCCCTCAATGCCCTGAGGAATAGCCACATGCAGGCCGGCTTTCTCGGCAAGCTCCGCAAACATCATGTGATACCAGAACTGCGTCAGGTGCAAGGCAAAGAAGCCCACCACCACAAGCCCGATCACAAACATGTTCTGCGAGGCCCATTCCACGTTTTTAGGCCGCACGTTTACCGCATAAGCGTCGCTCCCGCGCGCGCGACGGTTCTGAAGTGTAAGCCAAAGCGCATATATAATATGTACGGCAAAGCCCGCAGCAAGCACGCCGGTCGCAGCAACTGCATACCAGTTGGCCCCCAAAAACTTGCAAATCACATTATAAGCATCCTCTGAAAATACCGCAGCAACATTCATCGACGCATGAAACAGGAGGAACATAATAAGGAAGAGGCCTGAGACACTCATTACAAGCTTTCTCCCTATCGAAGATTTAATTAACCACATCCTGATGATTCGTTTTAAGATTAATATTCCGTTTAATTATTGTTTTGTATCTGCAAAGATATAACAAAGGCCACAGCCGGCAAGTCCCCCGCACTCAAATCTCGCTACACATATATATATATGTGTATGCCGCCGCGCCATCCCCGCCCACGCTGCGCTGCAAGGCCTGCACCGGCGGCGGCAAAAGCGCAGGCCCGGGCTTTACGCAACTATATGCAAGGCCACGAATGCTTTTCTGCTGCGCCCTCTGAGCACTTTTTTGCAAGCTTGGCAGATAAATTCGCCAAGCTTGGCAGATTTATCTGCAATGCATGGCAGAGAAATCTGCGAAGCGACGCAGATTTCTCTGTAACAGTAGCTGAAAAACTTTGGAATCGGTGACGGACTTATTCGCCAATCATGGCGTAATTTCTTTGGACGGTATGAAGATCCTTGCTTCACGACGCAAAAATACATATTTTTACTTACGATCCAAAAAACCACAGCCTGTAATGCATTTTTTTAGCAGGCCGCCACATTTTTTTTTCAGGTGATAAATCAAAATATGTATATTTACGCCCTGAACATTGCAACATATTGACATGATATACGACGAACGAACCGAAAGAAAGGAGCAAATACTCCAGGCAGCCAGGCAAATAATGGCAGCCGCACGCACCGCGCCCAAGGGAAAGGGCAAGGATATAATAGAAATTTGTATAATCACCGACGAAGATATTCAGCGCATATCGGACAAGCTGCTCGACATGGCCCGCGAGATGCAACTGCCTTTCATGGAGCGAGATGCGGCCAATGTGCTCCGGGCCGACGCCATACTGCTGCTGGGAACCGCGACGCACTGCCACGGCCTCGACTGCGGCCACTGCGGATTCCCCTGCTGCAGCGATAAGCCCGACGCAACTCCCTGTGCGCTAAACACTATCGACGTAGGCATAGCCATAGGATCAGCGGCCGCAACAGCCGCCGACATGCGCCTCGACAGCCGTGTCATGTTCAGCGCAGGCCTCGCCGCACAGAGGCTAGCAATCCTGGGCGACTGCCGCACGGTGATGGCCATGCCCTTCAGCGTTTCCTCCAAAAATCCGTTCTTTGACAGGTGATTACGGGCGCAAAAACCTGCTGAGGCCGTGATTCGATTCTTCCTCTCACTCCACGCCCGTCTGGCGCCAAGGCGCGGACTAAGGGCTGCGCTGCTCGCATTTCTCGCGGGCTTTTTCGTCATTTCTCTCTTCAGGCTTGAATATAAAGAAGACGTGGCCGAATTTTTTCCTGATAACGCTGACAATGAGCGCATCAACGCTTTTTACAGACATATAGGAAGCTCCAACAAACTATTTGTCTTCTTCTCCATGGCCGACAGCACGCTTAGGGATAAAGACCTGATAACCGAGGCAATAGACGCTTTCGACCTGCGCCTCGGCCGGCTCGACAGCACGCACATGATCCGCGAAGCGCAGGTGAGGACAGACGACAGCCGCGCGCTCGATCTCGCGAACTTTATACGCGAAAACGCGCCCTACTTCCTGACCGAATCCCACTATTATCGCATAGACAGCCTCCTGGCAGCGGGAGATTCGTTGCATGTACAGCGGCAAATACGTGAAGCCCGGCAGCTGCTCATGCTACCATCGGGCGCCATAATGCGCGATATGCTGGCCGACGACCCTCTGATGCTTTTCGCCCCCCTGCTCGCCGAGCTCCAAACGTTTCAGGCAGGCGACGGAGCCGAAATCTATAACGGATACCTCTTTATGGGCCATGGGCGCAAGGGCGTCGTGCAGCTCTCAACTCCCTTTGGCGCAAGCGAATCCAAACAAAACACGGCCCTGCTGCGCATGATTGAGGAGGCCATGGCCGACGTCCGTGCCGACTTTCCGGGCATGCGCGTCACATGCTTCGGAACGCCCGCGATAGCCGTGTCGAATGCTTCGCAGATAAAGGCCGACAGCCTGATGTCGAGCGGCTTGGCCCTGCTGCTCATCTTCGCGCTGCTGTGGTACTGCTTTCGCAGGATGCGCAACATAGTGCTGGTATTTATTCCGGTGCTGTTCGGATGGCTCTTTGCCATGGCCATGCTGTCCTTATTCGTTAGTAGCGTGTCTGTTATAGTCATAGGGATAAGTTCCATTGTGATAGGTATAGCAGTTAATTACCCCCTGCACTTTATAGATCACCTGCGGCACGAAAGAAATATACGGCAGGTTCTGAAAGATATTACGCCGCCGCTGCTGATAGGCAACATAACCACCGTAGGCGCCTTTGCCAGCCTTGTGTTTATCAATTCCAACGCTATGCGCAATCTTGGGCTCTTCGCCTCACTGCTGCTTGTTGGGGCCATAGCCTTTGTGCTCGTCTTTTTGCCTCATTTGGTGAAGATTAAGGCCGATGGCGAGCAGGCGGATGCGCCTTTTCTGAGCCGGCTGTCGGCCTTTTCTCCGGAGCGTAAGCCATGGGTGGTGCTGACGGTTGCGGCCCTCACCTGCGTCTTCGGCTGGTTCAGTCGCTATACCAGCTTCGAGGCTGATGCCAACAAGATTAACTACCTCACCGCCACGCAGCAGGAGGACATGCAGGATACCTACGCCGCCATTGAGCGCGAGGGCAGCGACATCGTCTACCTGCTCGCCGAGGGCGCCGACCTCGATGCAGCCCTGCGCGTCCGCGAGGCCAACCTGATGCTGCTCGACAGCCTCCGCCGCGCGCATCTCGTAGGCGACATCGCCGGCATAGGCCCCTTCCTGGCATCGCAAAGCGAGCAGGCCGAGCGCATCCGGCGCTGGAACGGCTTCTGGCAGCCGCGGCGCGATCGGCTGCTGAGGCTGATAGAGCAAGCGGCTGAGGCTGAGGGCTTCCGCTCCTCGAGTTTCGCCTCCTTCTCGGAGCTGCTGCACAAGGATTTCGCTCCGCAGCCGGCCGATGCCTTCGCGCCTGTCATCGATCTGCTGGCCGGCAATTACCTGCTGGAAGACAGGGGAGTAAACATGGTTGTGACGCTGCTCTACTGCCCGTCCGACGGCTCGGCGCCGCTGGTGGAGGCCTTGCAGAGGGCATCGGCCGGCAGCTTCGCCTTCGACTCGCGCAATGTGCTGGAAAGGATGGTGGACTCGCTGTCGGGCGATTTCAACTATGTGCTGTACGTCTCCGGCCTTATCGTATTTGTCTTCCTGCTGATGTCGTTCGGGCGCGCAGAGCTGAGCCTGCTGGCTTTCCTGCCTCTCACCGTCAGCTGGATATGGATACTGGGCATTATGCAGATAGGCGGAATGAGTTTCAACATAGTGAACATTATTCTCGCGACATTTATCTTCGGACAGGGCGACGACTATACAATTTTCATCACCGAAGGGCTCATATACGAGTACACATACAGGCGCCGGATGCTGGCAGCCTACAAAAACAGTATTGTCCTCTCGGCCCTGATAATGTTCGCCGGCATAGGGATGCTGATATTCGCCCGGCATCCTGCGCTCCGATCGCTTGCCGAAGTTACCATGGTGGGTATGTTCTCGGTTGTGCTTATGGCCTACCTTATTCCTCCGCTGCTTTTCCGGGCGCTCACGCAGCATAGGGGGCAATATCGGGAGGTGCCCGTAACGCTGCGGCGCCTGCTTATCTCCCTTGCGGCCTTCGGTTTCTTCCTGATTTTTACGGCCTGGATAACGCTCTGCGGCATGGTGCTGATGAGGCTCTGCGGCGGCGGCGAGCGGAACAGGCTGCGGTATCACACTATCCTGAGCCGCTTGTCGGGCTTCGTTATCAGCCGCATACCCGGCGTGCGCTTCAGGCTGGAGAATCTTTCGGGAGAGAGCTTCGATAAGCCCGGCGTGATTGTAGCAAATCATCAGTCCCATTTGGACTTGGTTTGCCTGCTGATGCTAACGCCGCGCTTGGTGGTGATCACGAACGAGCGCGTATGGCACAATCCTTTTTACGGCCGGCTGATACGCTTTGCCGACTTCTATCCGGCAAGCAAGGGCATAGATGCGATGCCGGAGCTGCTGGCCGACAGAGTCCGCCATGGCTACTCCGTGCTGGTTTTCCCCGAAGGCACCCGCTCCGACGATTGCTCCATCCTGCGTTTTCATCAAGGGGCTTTCTACCTTGCCGACAAGCTGGGGCTGGATATTATACCCATAGTGCTGCACGGAGCCGGACAGGTTCTGCCGAAAACGGACTTTATGCTGCGGCCGAACGGGAGCATCAGCGTACAGATTCATCCGCGCATATCGGCCCTCGGACGCTCCGCCAGGCAATGGGCCAAGGATACCCGGCACTATTACCTGGAGCGCTACGCAGCCCTTGCGCGGCGCATTGAGACGGCGGCCTACTTCGCGCCCTTCGTTTTGCATCACTATATATATAAAGGTGTAGCCATAGAGGGGGGCGTGCGGCGCGAACTCAGGAGGCATAAAGCTTACTCGGCTGTTATAGACTCGTGGAAGCCTGCGCCCGGAGCGATGGCGCTGGTGGTGAACGGAGGTACGGGCGCCTTCGCATTCCTCCTGGCGCTGGTGCATAGAGATGCGAACGTAGTGAGCGTCGATGCCGACAAGGCTAATACGGACATAGCGCGCAACTGCCAGGGGCTGCCTCCCAACCTCAGCTTCCGAACGGCAGACGATACGGAGGCCGATCGGGCCTTCGACGCAGTATTCCTCCTCAACCCAAGCGAACAACAGCGGCAAGCCCGGAAGGGAGCCTGCATAATAACTGCATAAATGGATACAACGAAACGTGTGATTATCATAGGTAGCGGCCTCGGAGGCCTGTGCTGCGGCTACCTGCTTGCCAGGAACGGTTACGGCGTTACCGTCTTCGAGAAGAACCGACAGATAGGCGGCTGCCTGCAAACCTTCAGCCGCAACGGCACCAAGTTCGAGACCGGCATGCACTACATCGGGAGCATGGACGAAGGTGAAATTATGCACAGCCTCTTCAAGCGCTTCGGCCTGCGGGACAACGTGCGGCTGCGGCGCTTAGATACCAGGGCCTACGACGTCGTCTCTATGGGCGGCATGCACTATCCTTTTGCCAACGGCGAGGAGGCCTGCACAGGCGAGCTTATGCGATTCTTCCCCGTAGAGGGGCCGGCCCTGCGGAAATACTGGAAGGGCGTGCGCGACGTGATAGCCGGCTCGTCGCTGAGCTCGTGGCAGAGCGACGGGCTATTCGTTCCGCCCAACTACGAGCTGCTGAGCCGCAGCGCCTCCGTATTCCTGCGCGAAACCATAGCGAACGTAAGGCTGAGGCATGTGCTGGCCGGCAATTCCATCCTCTACGCTGCGAACAAGTTCAAGACGCCGTTCTACTTCCATGCTATCATACGGGAGCTGTACAACCGCAGCGCCTTCCGCTTCGTTGGCGGAAGCGATCAGGTGGCCCGCTCGCTCGCCCGCTCTATTGAGGAGGCCGGCGGGGAGGTGATTGCCAACAGCCCTGTATGCAAAATCAACTGCGACAGCAGGAGCGCCATCAGCATTACGCTACAAACCGGCGACGAGCGTCGAGCGGATTACTTCATATCCAACATACATCCCGGCCGGCTGATGGAGCTGCTCGACACCCCGCTCATCCGACCCGTCTACCGCGAGCGCATAACTAAGCTGGAGAATACCATATCAAATTTCACGGTGTACATAAAATTCCGCAAAGACAGTATGCCCTATCTTAACTCCAACTTCTTTCATCTTTCCGGAGACACGGCATGGGATACCGACAAATACTCCGAGAAAAACTGGCCTAAGAGCTTCCTCTACATGCACCTCTGCTCGTCGCAGGAGCAGATATATGCCGACGCCGCCGTCCTCATCGCCTACATGAACTTCAACGACGTGGCCAGATGGCGCGGAGCCCGAACCGGACAGCGCGGCGCCGAGTACGAAGACTTCAAGCTCCGCAAGGCCAACCGGCTGCTCAACGCGCTGGAGAAAGAGATGCCGGGCACGCGCATCCGCATCGACACCTTTTACACCTCCTCCCCCCTCACTTACCTTGACTACACCGGCACCGAGGCAGGCTCCACCTACGGCATCATGCGCGACAGCGCCCGCCCGCTCGAAACCAATCCGACGCATCGCACCAAAGTGCCTAACCTGTTTCAGACCGGCCAGAACACCTACTCGCACGGAATGCTCGGCGTGATGATGGGAGCGATAGTCACCGCCGGGGAGCTCTTGTAGAGCCGGCAGCAGGCCGGGAGGCATACAGCCCTCGCCCCTTCTTCCCCTCCTTTCAACAGGCGCCCGGCTATTATATATATGTTAAAAATCAAAAGGTTTCTTATATTTGCGCAAATATTTGAGATAGTCTGAATATGAATACAGCAGAAAATAAAGGCATAAAGAGAAGTACCATTGTGGCTGTGTCGGCCGTTGTTGCAATATTAATCCTTGGCGGAGGATGGTGGTGGTATAACAGAACGCAGCAGGAAATAGAGAATCTTCGCGAATCGTTTCAGCTCGAGAAAGAGATAGACGAGCTCTCGCAGCAATGGGATCAAATATCGCTCCAGTACGAAGGCTTCAATTTCAAAGTAGGCAACGATTCGCTGCTGGCCATGCTGGCTACGGAGCAGGCCAAGGTGCAGCAGCTGATGGACGAGCTGCGCACGGTGAAAACTACCAATGCCAAACAAATCAACGACCTGAAGAAGGAAATAGAAACGCTGCGGAAGATTATGCGCAACTACGTGGTGCAGATCGACTCGCTCAGTGCGGCCAACGAGCAGCTCAAGAAGGAGAAGAACCAGGCGGTGCAGCGATACCAGTCGGTTCGCACCGAGGCCGAAAAGCTGTCCAAAGAGCTCGAGCTGCAAACGGAGCGGGTAACGCTCGCCAGCCGGCTGGATGCGCTCGGCATAGCGGTGGTGCCCATCAATGCCCGCGGCAAGGAGGTGAAGCAGATTAAGCAGATGACGCAGTTTGCCGTGAGCTTCCGAATCTCGAAGAATATTACGGCTCCCGTTGGCGAGAAAACCATCTATGTGCGCCTCAAAAGGCCCGACGACGATGTGCTGGTCAAGAATCGCGCCAATGCCTTCCTGTTCGAGGGGCGCGAGATTAATTATTCCATGAAAAAAACTATTGAGTACGACGGCGAGGAGCAGGCCGTGACGCTGTATTGGGACATAGAGGAGTTCCTGTCGCCGGGAGTGTATCGCGTCGATATTTTTGCCGACGGCAATCTGATTGGCAAGAAGGACTTTGAATTGTCGGGGAAGTAAGCCTGCCTTATCTGTGGGCATTGCCGGGGCCTGATATTCGCGACCCCTATACCGTCAAGCCTCCCAATACTTCCGGAGCTCGGACTTTTCTCCTGATACTTTTCCTACACTATACTTAGGGCCTTACGGACGAGTTCCGCAAGGCTGTTTTTTTCATTTACGGCGGAAATTCAGGCAGCAGAGGGGGAAATGTCGACAAACCGGCGCCTCCTTTTCCGTCGAGGAGCCTCCGGAAAAAATTTTTGGCACCTCCTCGACGGAAAAGGAGCCTCCAAAAAAAAAATTTGGGGCCTCCTCGACGAAAAAGGAGGCTCCAAAAAAAAATTTGGGGGCTCCTCGACGGAAAAGGAGCCTCCAAAAAAAAAATTTGGAGCCTCCTCGATGGAAAAGGAGCCTCCAAAAAAAAATTTGGAGCCTCCTCGACGAAAAAGGAGCCTCCGGAAAAAATTTTTGGAGCCTCCTCGACGAAAAAAAACCGCCAAAAAAAATTTTTGGAGCCTCCTCGACGGAAAAGGAGGCATAGAATTCAGCTATAAAAACCTTGCTCCAATAAATAATACCAATAGACACAGGCACTGCTCGGAATCCCTCCCGACGAGCCGCATCATCTGGCCCCCCGGTATTATATATCCAGATTATAAGCTTTGATTTTATTGTAGAGCGTTTTCCGGTCGACGCCGAGGAGGCGTGCGGCAAGCGTTTTGTTGTTGTTGGCCCGTTTCACGGCGTTGATGATGAGCTCGCGCTCGTGCACTTCGCTTTTCAGTTGGGTGGATGCGCTGTTGCCGGCGGGAAGGATCATGTCGTTCGGGAGGTCTTTCATGCAGATATGGTCGGCGGTGGCGAGCAGGGTGGCGTATCTCACGGCGTTTCTCATCTGTCGCAGATTGCCGGGCCAGGGGTAGGTGAAGAAGTAGGCCGAGGTTTCTTTGTCGAATCCTTTGACGTCTTTTTTGAGCTCTATGTTGGACTGTTGCAGGAAATGCCGGGCGAAGACGGGGATGTCTTCCGGTCGCTCTTTGAGGTCGGGGATGCGTATGTTGAACTCGTTGATGCGGTGGTAGAGGTCTTCGCGGAATCGTCCGGCGGTGATGGCCGTCCGCAGGTTTTCGTTGGTTGCGGAGATGAGGCGCACGTCGGTTTTGATCAGTTTGTTGGTGCCGATAGGCTTGACTGCATGCTCCTGTATGGCTCTGAGCAGCTGCACCTGTATGGTGTAGGTGAGGTTGCCTATTTCGTCGAGGAAGATGGTGCCGCCGCGAGCAGCCTCGAAGGCTCCGGTTTTGTTGTCTATGGCTCCGGTGAAGGAGCCTTTCACGTGCCCGAAGAACTCCGATGCGGCCAGCTCTCTGGGAATAGCTCCGCAGTCGACGGCTATGAAGGGGGCTTTTGCGCGCTCGCTGAGCTCGTGTATTCGCCGCGCCACGAACTCCTTGCCCGTTCCGCTTGTTCCGGTGATGAGCACAGCCATGTTTGTCGGAGCCACGAGGTTTGCCAGGTCGTACATCTGCTTTGAGGAAGCCGATGTGCCTTCTATCATTTCGGTTTTGTCCTGCCTGCTTTTACATTCGGTGTGCAGCAGCTCGGTCATTTTGGCCCAGAGGCTTTCCTGGTTGACGGGCTTGGCTATATAGTCGGATGCTCCGAGCTTGATGGCCTGCACTGCTGTTGGTATCTGTGCGAAGTTGGTCATGATGATGAAGGGCACGCGCTTGTCGGTTCGGCGCAGCCAGGCCAGCACCTCGGTTCCTTCGCCGTCGGGCAGGTAGAGGTCGGAGAGGATGAATTGGTAGGTTTCGGTTCTGAGCTTATTCCTGGCCTCGCCAACGGAAGATACGGTTGTGACGCTCATGCCTCGCTTGGCGAGCCAGGAAGAAAGCATGGATGCGAAAAAAACATCGTCTTCTATAATCAGGACTTCCGTCATATCCCCAGCGATGCTTTGATTTGCCCGATTTTCTTCAATGCGGCAGCCTCGGCTTCGGGAAGGCGGTCGGCGCTGTCTACCCGCGAATGTACTTCGCAGTAGAATTTGATTTTCGGCTCTGTCCCCGACGGGCGTATAGAAACCTTTATCTTATCCTCCGTGACGTATTGCAGCACGTTGGAGGTGGTGGGCATGTCGAGCGAGAATATCTCATTGTTCTGGCAGATGAATCCTTTGAGGCTGGCGTAGTCGTAGATGAAAGCCACCTTGGAGCCGGCTATTTCCGCGGGAGGATTGCTGCGATAGTTCTTCATCATGGCCTCTATCTCTTCGGCCCCGCTTTTGCCTTGCCTTACGACCGACACGCCGAGCTCCTTTGAGTATCCGTAGTCCACGTATATCTTAAGGAGCAGTTCGTACACCGTGAGGCCCTGCTCCTTGGCCCATGCGGCTATCTCGGCCAGCATGGCGCATGCCGACACTCCGTCTTTGTCGCGCACGAAATCCTCGCAGAGGAAGCCGTAGCTTTCCTCGCCTCCTCCTATGAAGTCGAGCTTGCCCTCGTTTTGCCGCATCAGGTCGGCTATCCACTTGAATCCGGTATAAACGTCGTAGACTTCCACCCCGTTGCGCTCGGCCACGGTGCGAATCAGCTCGGTGGTGACTATGGTTTTCACCACGTATTCGTGCCCTTTCATGCGTCCGAGTTCGCGGCGTCGCATGATGAGGTAGTATACAAAGAGCAGCGCGGTTTGATGTCCGTTCAGTATTACGAGCTTGCCGGCGCTGTCTCTCACGGCTGCTCCCACGCGGTCGGCGTCCGGATCGGTTGCCAGCACAAGCTCGGCTCCTACGGCGTCGGCCCTGTCGAGAGCCATTGCCAGGGCGGCCGGCTCCTCGGGATTGGGCGACTGCACGGTGGGGAAGTCGCCGCTCACCACGTCTTGCTCCTCCACGTGTATAACGTCCGTAAAGCCGAAGAACTTGAGGGTTTCGGGCACCAGCCGCACTCCGGTGCCGTGTATAGGCGTGTAAACAATCTTAATGTTGTGGTGCTTTGCAATAATATCGCCCGACAGGGATATGCTCTTGAGCGCCTCCATGTACTTGCGGTCTATCTCCTCGCCTATCACCCGTATCAGAGCCTCGTTGCGCCCGAAGCGTATTTCGGAAACGGAGCGTATGGCGTTGACCTCGGCAATGATGTTGCGGTCGTGCGGCGCTATGATCTGGGCGCCGTCCTCCCAGTAAGCCTTGTAGCCGTTATATTCTTTGGGATTGTGCGATGCGGTGAGTATGATGCCTGCATGGCAGCCGAGATGCCTGATTGCGAACGACACCTCCGGCGTAGGCCTCAGAGCATCGAAAATATAGGCCATGATGCCGTTTGCCGAAAAGATTTCGGTAGCTACATCGGCAAAGAGGTCGCTGTTATTGCGGCAGTCGTATCCTACTACGACCTTAATTTGCGGCAGATGCCCGAACTCTTTTTTGAGGTAATTGGCGAAGCCCTGCGTGGCGCTTCCTACGGTATAAATGTTCATGCGATTGGTTCCTACGCCCATTATGCCCCGCAGTCCGCCCGTTCCGAACTCCAGGTCTTTGTAGAAAGCATCAATCAAATCAGTGGGGTCGCTCTTGTCGAGCAAGGCTTGCACTTCCTTGCGCGTGCTTGCGTCGTAACTGTCGGCAAGCCATTCTGCGGCGCGGCTTCTAACCGTCTTCAATAATTCTTCATTCATATTAATAAGTTGTGAGGGTTCCTATTTTGTTTGCTGAGCAAAGATAGGGAAAAAACCATGCGGCCCTAATCCTTGGGCGAATTGAATACCGGCCATTGCACGGCGGATGCATAAAAGCGCAAAAAACTAAGCTCGCCGCTGCCGTCGAGGCCCTTCGTCCGAAAAAATTATCCGTCACGCTGCCGTCGAGGCCCTTCGCCCGAAAAAAATATCCGTCACGCTGCCGTCGAGGCCCTTCGGTTAAAGCAATCGAACCCTCACCTGATAGGGTCATGCCTGCCCAAATGTGCCAAAAGCCCTTCACGCTCGAACAATAGGTCATTCCCGCGAAGGCGGGAATCTCCGATCGAAAAACGGTTACGATTGTATAATCCTTATACCTCAAAGGGCTTATACTATCGTCCCAACTTTCGATCGGAGATTCCCGCCTTCGCGGGAATGACTCGCTTTGCGAATTGTTTTGATACAATCCTTTTCGAGCGGAAAATTTCTTTTTGAACCCCCTACGGGGTATGGGTCGGCCCGAACCGGCAACCCATACCCCCGCTATTGTATTTAAGCCTTGCGCTTATTTGGCCCTGAAGAGCCAGAACCAGGCTGTTCCCCAGGCGCCGGCTCCGGGTTCGGGCCATGCCAGAACCATCTCGGTGTTGGTGAGCTTGAGGATGTCGTATTCATTAACCGGGCCGCCGCCGTGGTTGGGCTGCTTGCCGCTGAGTACGCTCACGCCTTTGGTGCTCAGCTTGCCTATGGCCCAGATGTTGCCGTCGGCAAGGGTTTGCTTCGACATGTCGAAGGCGAAGGAGCCTTCCTCAGCGGAGCCGTTCGTTTTGTTCTTAACCAAGGCCGAGCCTTTAACGCTGAAGGTCATGGTGGCGCCGGCTCCTTCGCCTGGAGTCTGGCCGTCCATGTCGCCTGCTGCCACGGTCCACCATCCGGGAGCTGTGTTGCCGAGGTATCCTCCGTTGCCCCATACGGCGGAGGCCTGCTCGTCCCATGTCCAGACCTTGGAGCCGTTGCCGCAGAACATTTCCCATTCGGGAGCTACGTCGTAGAGCTCTTCAACGTTTACGGTGAACTCTTTGCTGAGCTTTGTTCCGTCGGCATTGAGGGCGGTGAAGACTACGGTGTTATCGCCTCGCGACACTACCTGCACGCGGCCGTTGGTGCCTACGTAGGTTCCGAGCCCGTAGTCGAACGAGGAGAGGGCGTCGAGTCCGTCGCTCTTGAGGAGGAGGTAGTTGGAACGTTTGCCGTTTCGCACTTCCGCGCTTACGCTCACGAGGCTGTTTATTTTGTCCATGGTGGTCGCGCCCTTGAGCTCCTGCCTCGTTTCGAGCGGATCGCAGGAGGAGCAGAGGAGAACGACGGCTATAATTGCAAATAATCCTTTTATCTTTTTCATACTGCATTATGTTTTTAAGTTCATAAATCGGGAGGCTACTCTACCCAGGCATTGAAGATTGCGTCGGTTCCCCAGCCGGGGTTCTGCACCAATGCTCCGTTGGCCAGGTCTATCTCGCTTTGCGGGATATGGAAGAAGCCTTTGGTGGCCCGGTATCGTTCGGCGAGACCTACGCCCTGGGGCTTCATGGTTGTCTTGACCTTGTTGTTCACAATGGGTCCGCCGTAGATTTTGCTCAGGGCGTCTTCGGCTATGCCCCATCGTCGGATGTCGCCCCATCGGAGGCCTTCGAAGGCGAGCTCGTAGCGTCGTTCTTTTCGGAGGGCATCGTCGGAGTATCCGGCTACGGGCGGCAGCTTGGCTCTTGCGCGCACGGCATTGATGCCGTCGGGTGTTTTGGTGACTTCGGCGTGCATGAGGAGTATGTCTGCATAGCGGACTCGGACGAGGTCGCCTCCGTGTCCGAGCTGGAAGTCGTCGGAGCTGCTGTTGAAGTATTCGGGAGCGCTGAAGAATGAGTTGTAGAGCTGCTCGGAGTTTCCTCCCTTACCGTAGGCGGTGACGGGCATGATTTTCTTTTGCCACATTCCTGTTTCCTCCATTTGCGAATCGGCTCCCCAGAGGTAGTCGCCGGTGGCTTCGTCTTCAACGTTGAAGATTGAGGCTGTGCGCCGGATGTCGTCCGGCTCGTCTGTTTTCCATTCGTCCCAGAGCTTGGAGTTGACCGGGCCTGCTCCCCATCCCTGTCCGAAGGGGAAGGTGCTCTGATATCTGTCGCTTCCTTCGTTGCGTATGCCGAAGTAGAGGGCAAACTGATTTGAGTAGTGACGGGTATCCCAGGTGACAAGGTTGGTGCATTTCACTACGAAGACGTGCTCCGGGTTGGCGCCGTCCATCACCCATGTGCCTGCATCTTTGGCATAAGGATAGTTGGCCTTGGTAACGCTGTTGGTATATCCCCACAGAGAGCGGTAGTCGTTCACCAGCGAGTGCCCGGAGTTGTCGATGCAGTCTTTCAGAGCAGCGGCCACTTGCTGCGCCGTGACCTGGCCGCCTTCCACAGGCAGTGCGTCCTTCTGATAGAATCCGGTGTAGAAGAGGAAGACGCGCGCGAGTAGCCCGGCGGCTGCCCATTTGGTGATGGTGCCGGAAGTGACGGCGTTCCATTTGACGGCGGGCATGGTGGAATATGCATCCCAAAGGTCGGTGCCTATCTGTGTGAACAGCTCTTCCTGCGTGGCTTGCGGAGGCGATGTTTTTGCTTCCTGCACGTTCTCGGGGGCGGCTTTCATCAGAGGCACGTCGCCGAGGGTTTGCACCAGGTCGAAGTAGAAATATGCCCGGAGGAATTTGGCCTCGCCCATTTTCTGCGCCTTTGCATCGCCTTCGTCCATGGCGTCGAGAGCTGCAACGGCGGCATTGGCTCGGGATATTCCGCGATAGCTTTGCGACCAGAGGCTGGAGAACTCGTTGCGGTTGGCGTAGAGTAGATGCCCGAAGGCCTGCATGCTCTTGTCGTTTGCTCCGCCGCCGCCGAAGCGGTCGTCCGAAGCCAGCTCGGCCACCATTATATAGGTCGACATGGGCGCACCGGCCAGCGATGTGTTGAGCACGGCGTAAACGCCTGTGAGCATCTGCGCGGCGTCGTCTTCTGTTTTGGGGAAGGTTTCGGAGTTCTTGGTAGTGTAACTTGTTGCATCCAGAAAGTCCTCGCAGCTTGTCAGCAGAGGGAGGATGAATGCTATTAAATAGATTAACTTCTTCATATTGTCTGCATATTAAAAGGATAAATTAAGGCCTACGAGGTAGGTTTTTGAAGCAGGATAGGCTCCGAGGTCTATGCCCGTCACCCAGTTCTGGCCGTCGCCAAAGCCGATTTCAGGATCCATTCCCGAGTATCCGGTGAAGGTGAACATGTTTTGAGCCGTGACGTAAACTCTGGCCTGTCCGAGCGGCATCTTGGGCAGTAGCTTCTTGAGGTCGTAGCCCAGGGTGATGTTCTGGATCTTCACGTAGTCGCCTTTTTCTATGAATATGTCGGATACGTTCTGATAGTTGATGTGCGTGCCGGTTGTCAGTCGGGGCCACTTGTCGGAGGAGCCTTCTCCCGTCCATCGTCCGAACCAGTCGGTTGAGAAGTTCTCGTAGCGTGCGTCAACAAAGCGTCGGTATGATTTGGCTATCTGCATGCCGAAAGCTCCGGAGGCTGTAATCATGAAGTCGAAGCCTTTGTATCCGAGGTTGATGGTGAGGCCGGCCTTGTACTTTGGCCATCCGCATCCTATCATTGTTTTGTCTTCCTCGTCTATTTTGCCGTCTTCGTTGATGTCTCTGAAGCGTATGTCGCCTGGCTGAGCTCCGGGGATGATGGGGTTGCCGTCTTTGGTATAGGCGTTAACCTCCGTCCAGTTCTGGAATACTCCGTCGGCCTTGTATCCGTAGAAGAATCCCATGGGATAGCCAACCTGGAGGCGAACGAACTCGCTTGTTCCCTGGCTGAGTACGTCGGAGCTGCCGTGAATTATTCCTTCGGTGTTGGCAATTTCCGTCACCTCGTTATGATTATAGCTTCCGTTGAGGTTGATTCCGTAGTCGAAGTCATTGTTCAGGCGGTCGTTCCATGTGAAGGCCAGCTCCACGCCCTTGTTCTGCACGGCGCCGCCGTTAACCGAGGGAGCGCTGAATCCCCATGTTGCGCTGATAGGCGCGGTGAGTAGCCAGTCTTTGGTGGTCTTGACGTAGTAGTCGAAGGTTACTCCCAGGCGGCTGTTGAGGAAGCGGGCGTCGAAGCCGAGGTCGATCTGCTCGGAGGTCTCCCATGTAACGTCGGGGTTCTTGAGTACGCCGGCCACGGCTCCCGTAGACTGTACGTTCTTCTTATCGCCGAAGTAATAAACCGCAAGGGCCGGGAACTCGTATTTGGTGAGGTACTGGAAGCCGGCAATGCTCTGGTTGCCGTTCTGGCCCCAGTTGGCGCGCAGCTTCAGGAAGTCGAGCGTACCCTTAAATGCATCCATGAAGCCTTCGTTGCTTACTACCCATCCGGCCGATACGGAGGGGAAGGTTCCCCAGCGATGTCCGCGGGCAAAGTTTGAGGAGCCGTCGGTACGCATGATGAGGGTAGCCATGTAGGTTTCCTTGTAGTTGTAATTGATACGTCCCCAGAAGGAGGCGAGTCCGCCCTGTCCCCACGGGGAGCCGCTTGCGCTGCGCTCGCTGAGCTGCGTGGGCTTGGTGTTGCTCACCCAGGCGTAGTCCCAGCCGAGGTCGAAGATGTTGTTCTGCCCGCCGGAGCTTACGCTCTCGCCGTAGCCCCACTTCTCTGCAGCCTGTCCGAGCTGTATGTCGGCGCTGTGCTCGTCTATTCTGAGGTTGTACGTGAGCGTATTGTCCAGCGTCCAGTTGTAGCCCACGCTCTGGTTCTGGCCTATGCTCTCCGTTGTGGTGTTCATGTTATTGGAGAGGCGAATCTTCTGAGTTTGATCGCGGAATGACGACGAGCTCATCCTGTATCCGTACTGCGACTTGAATATAAGATTCTTGATCGGCTGGAGCTGGAGATATACGCTGGCGTTGAGGTTATGATTCTTCGAGAGGTTCAGTCCTTGGGTATTGTGGTTTACGGCGGCAATAGGATTGCCGAAGTTGCCGTCAAAGGTCCATCCGTCGTCCTGCTTGTCGTAGTAATCATAGTAATTGCCCTCCGCATCGTAGGCCGGCATGAGAGGATTAGCCACCAGCACGTTGTGGAAAGCGTTCCAGTAGATATTACCCTGCGAGATGCCGTTGCTTGCGCGATAATTGTAGTTCAGGGTTTGCCCGATTTTGATAGCCTCGAAGTCGCGCACCTTCAGCAGTACATGATCCGAATTGATGCGGAAGGTATGCCTGTCGTAGTGCGACTGCACCTTCTCGCCGAAGATACCGTCCTGCTTGGTGAAAGAATATCCTATGGAAAACTTCGAGACCTCGTTGCCGCCGGTCAGATTAAAGGAATGGTTCATGGTTTCGGCTCCTTCGTTGTAGAAAGCATCCACCCAGTCGGTTCCCTTCCAGGCTCCGCTCATTATATCATCGTAGAGCTTGGTCGGGAGCACGTTGGGCCAGTCTATAGCAGCGACGTTGTCATTGAAGTTCATTTCGTCTTGCATCTGCATGTATTCCTTTGCCGTAAGCATGTCGGGCTTCCTGGCAAGGTATTGGCGCCCGTAGTAGCCGTCGTAGGTCAGGCGTGTTTTGCCGGCCTTGCCCTGCTTGGTGGTTATCAGCACCACGCCGTTGGCTGCACGTGCGCCGTAGATTGCCGATGATGCGGCATCCTTGAGTATGTCGATCGACTCTATGTCGGCCGAGCTCATGTGGTTCAGCGCATCGTCGCCGCTGGGCACTCCGTCGACAACGTAGAGGGGCTTGGAGTTGCCGTTCGTGCCTATACCGCGGATATTAATAATGTATCCGGCGCCTGGCTGCCCGTTGTTCTGAAGGATGTTGACGCCGGGCGTCTGGTTCTGGAGGGCGGTGAAGGCGTTGGTGGTGCTGAGCTTCTGGAGGCTCTCGCCCGATACCTGTATGGTAGCGCCCGTCACAAGCTTCTTTTTCTGCACTCCGTAGCCCACAACGACTACCTCTTCGAGGCTCTGCGAATCTTCGGTAAGCTGAACATTCACCGTACGCTGATTGCCCACCGCTACCTCACGGCTCAAATAGCCGACGTAGGAAAAAAGCAGAACCGACTGCGGGGATACTTCCCGGAGAGAATAATTGCCGTCAACGTCGGTTATTGCTCCATTAGCGGTTCCCTTGATTAGAACGTTCACGCCGATAAGGGGCTCGCCGCCCGTATCGGTAACAGTACCCGACACCGCGCCGCTCTGCGACAGTGCCGCATGGGTGCCGAAAAAAAGAAAAGCGACCGCAAGGGCCAGACTTTTCCACAGCTTAATTGTCTTGTTTGAATTTTTTTTAATCATAAGATCTTTTGATTTTAATGTTTTAAAGGTTAAACAACGACGGAGCTATCCGTCATGTCGGAAAGAAAACTGCAAACTACATTGATTCTACATAGGCCTATTAAATTAAAAGGTTATACTTCAGCGATAAATCGGAGATAAGTGATAGTCATTTTATTTGTCCGATTAATCTGCGCAAAAATAAATACTTTTTTCAGAATCGCAACCTTTATGGCTTGGGAGGCATTAATAACTGATACAGCCGCTTCCGTCACTTCCGAATCCATCAAGTTTGCCGCTTTTGATTGTCGGATTAAAGGGACGATTAAACTGACAATTTCCCACAGTATTTCCTGAAAAAATAAGGCCGCGGGGCGGAAATGACTTTTGAACAACGCCCTACGGTGGTGGCGGTGGTGGAATCGACGCAGTCAATCGGTACGAACAGCCTGCGAGAAACAAAATATGGCGAGCAATCCGCAAATAATAATAGCCGTCACAAAAATCACTGTCACTATCATAACGCATTTTCAGTTTAAAATTTCAGTCCACAAGGTAGAGGTAGAAACCAACAATGCAAAAGGATTCTCCGCAAGCCGCTGCGACATCGCTTTTTTCATCCGAAGGCCTGCGCAAGAAAATACTGCGTGGCATTTTTCTCCGAAGGCCTGCGCAAGAAAATACTGCGTGGCATTTTTCTCCGAAGGTCTGCGCAAGAAAATACTGCATGGCTGTTTTCGTCCGAAGCTCTGCGCAAGAAAATATTACGTGGCATTTTTCATCCGAAGCTCTGCGCAAGAAAATATTACGTGGCATTTTTCATCCGAAGCTCTGCGCAAGAAAATACTGCGTGGCATTTTTCTCCGAAGGCCTGCGCAAGAAAATGCCACGTGGCTGTTTTCTCCGAAGCTCTGCGCAAGAAAATGCCACGTGCCTTTTTTCTCCACGGAACACGCCGGAGCCATCAAAACAGATACTGCAAGCCCAACTGATAGCCCACAAAGACTTGCCGAAGGCTGGCGCCCTCATGCTTTTTCCACAGCGAATGGGATGGGAACATGCCGGCATTGTCCGCGTCGTTCGAGAACATGTAGTTCAGGCTCGGCCCGGCAAAGATTTCTATGTGCCGGGCGAGCTTGCAGGCAGGCAGGAGGCTGTAAGCGGCTTTGAAGGTCGCATTGTCTAAGCCGGCATAAAGGGTTTCGAACTTAAGCTCATTGTTGAGCCTGAACATGTTGCTCAGGTGAATATGAGCGCCGAGGCCGCCTTCGACGAGGTAGGTTGTACGGCCGGCCTTGAGGCTGTATCCGCCGCCTATGATGCCGTAGGTGACTCCGCCGCCGGAGCGGTAGGTGATGCTCAGGCCGCCCGTCTCATTGTAGCCGACAGCTATCCCCTGCTCTCCGTTACGGATAATGTTAATCACTCCAATCGGATAGTCGCTCTCCTCGGCAATGTTTATCAGGCCGGCAAACTGTACCCCGCGAACCTTTCCGGCGACATTAATCAGGCCGGCGAACTGCAGCCCGCTCACCTTGTGGGCTACGTTTATCAGCCCGGCAAACTGCAGCCCGCTCACCTTGTGGGCAAGATTGGCCAGACCCGAAAGCTGCACGCCATGGTGATGCCCTCCGGTAAAGGCTGCCAGGCCAGAGAGCACAAATCCTCGCGCATCACGGCCCGTATGATTATACAAACCGGCAATCTGCACCCCTTTGGTATCGTTCAGCACAATGTTGGCAAGGCCTCCAAGGGCCAGGGCGCTTTCGTTACGAGACAGCCCCGCAAGCAGGTTTATCGACAGGCCGTTGCCGTACCGGTACGCAGCCGCTCCGTTCGTTCCCAAGGGGTAGAGCAATGTGAGCTGAATGGGCGAAAACCTTCCTTCGTCGGATTGGGCAAAGAGATTAGAGATAATGAGAGTGCAAGCGCATAGTGTAAATAAAATTCTTTTCATGATGTTGTGTTTTTATTATTGTTTTTAAAAGTATAGTTCCGGAATGTAAGTCCCCGCCAAAGCGGCCCGCCCTCAAGCCGGCACAAAGAAACCGGCCCACCTTGCAAAGCTCAAAGGCGGCCGGTATATATATAATATGTGTAGCAGGGGATGTGAAAACCGTGCGGCGCAAGGAACAGCTTAAGCCGTAGCCTTGCCTGCCGAGCCTATTTGGCCGATAGCATTACGTCTATACGCTCGGCGAGCTCGCTCTTGTCGCGCAGGCCCACCAGCATCTGCGGCTCGCCATCCATGGGCACAAACAGCAGCGCCGGAATGCTCTGTATGCCGAACAGGGCGGCAAGCTCCTCCTCGGCATCAACGTCAATCTTGTAGACAACAATGTCGTCCGTATAAGTAGCGGCCAGCTCCTTCAGTATGGGAGCAACCTTGCGGCACGGAGCGCACCAGTCGGCATAGAAGTCTATGATGCAGGGCTTGCTTCCTTCGTAAACCCAGCTGTCGTTCTTCTCATAGTTGTAAACTTTCGCAAGGAAGCTCTGCTTGCTGAGCGACACTATCTCGGCCGCACTCTCGACGTTCTTTTTTGGCGCAGGCCCGCTGCAAGCCGTCAGCAGCACAATAGCAATTGATATAATACTTAAATTTCTCATTATGCATTTATTAGATTGTTGATATACGCGCAAATATAATGTAGCCGACTTAATACTCGCGACTGCATTAATGTTTTTTAAGTTTCCCATTTGTTTGGTTATTCAAATTATTCTATCTTTGCCCCGCAATCGCGAAAATAGCTCAGTTGGTAGAGCATAACCTTGCCAAGGTTAGGGTCGCGGGTTCGAGTCCCGTTTTTCGCTCAAGTTTCTCTCATAATACACTCCCCCTCCCCTTCCTTCCCCCATTTCCCTCCCCCCTCTCTCCTTCCCTTTCTTTTTCATTTCTTCTTCAGGTAACTGAAGCGCAAGTCAGGACTGTCAATCATTCTTGCCGATGCAGCCGGGCCGGCCTAAAGCTCTGCCGGCTTCTATGGCCTGCTCCCGGCCGAACTCACTTGCATCAACCATCCCCCGGGAGCAGTAGAGGTGATGCAAGACAATCCATTCTTCACACATCAAATTGACAAAATAAATGAATATGCATAGCCACATCTCATGAAATCTTAGATTCCTCCTTAATCGCCCTCAAAATCTTTTTGTGACAATAATGAACTCTGCGGCATTGCCGCCCGCTTATCTTTGCCTTTCTCTTTTCTAAAATACTGCGAAAAAAATGTTACAGGTAAAGACTTACAGATTGCCGAGCTACTTCAGCCGGCTGCGCAATGCCGATCATTGCGGATTCTTCGGCAGCCCGCCTCTGGGCAACCTCCGGGAGATGCTCCCCGGTATTCCTCTTCTCATTATTATATATGAAGCCTTCCGAGCCATTGTGGCCCGCGAGCAGTGCATGCTGACAGGTATCAGGCCGCCCGGACTGCGGTTCATGCCTCCCGAATCCTTCAGGGAGTGCAGGCACAGGGCCGACAGGGCCTTCGAAATCCTCGTTGCGGCCCTTAATGCCGCCTACATTATGAACGAAACCGGCGAGCAGAATCCTGCCGTGCGGGCGGCTCTCGGACGCACCATCACAAGCATCAACGAAGCCCTCGCACGGCTCCATCAGCGGGCATGAGCCTCATCGGCCGGCCCTGACGGCCTCCACGGCAGCCCTCACCGAGCCGTATTGCAGCAGCAGCTCGGCGGCGCGGTCGGAGGGCAGCAGCAGCTCGTCGGCAATCATGCGGGCGCCGCGATTGAAGAGCTTGCGGTTGCTGATTTGCATGTTCACCATGCGGTTGTCCTTCACCCGTCCCATCTTTATCATCAGCGAGGTGGAGATCATGTTGAGCGTCATCTTCTGGGCCGTGCCTGCCTTGAGGCGAGTGCTTCCGGTGACGAACTCCGGGCCGGTAAGCAGCTCTATGGGGAACTGTGCGGCCTGGGCCAGGGGCGAGCCCGGATTGCAGGCTATGCCGCCCGTAAGCAGTCCCTTGGCTCCGGCCTGCACTACTCCGCCAACAACGTAGGGAGTGGTTCCGGAGGCCGCTATGCCTATCACCGTATCGGTTTCGTTGGGGTCGAAGGCTTCAAGGTCGCGCCAGGCGGCTTCAGCATCGTCCTCGGCCGCCTCCACCGCATGCCGAAGGGCTCTGTCGCCTCCGGCAATGAGTCCTACTACTATGCCCGACAGGCCGAAGGTGGGAGGAATCTCCGAGGCATCGAGCACGCCAAGCCGTCCGCTCGTTCCGGCGCCAAGGTAGAACAGCCGTCCGCCCAGCAATGCGCGCTCGCAGATGTGTTCAACAAGGGATTCTATTTGCGGGAGAGCCCGTCCGACGGCCTCATGCACGCGGGCGTCTTCGCGATTGATGCCTTCAAGTATGTCGTGCAGGCTCATCTGTTCTAAGTTTCTGAATGGGGAGGGAGATTCGGTAATATTATTCATCTTTCGTTTTTTTAAGGATGCAAAGGTAGAAATTGTTTCGTGGGAGCTCGGACTGCCGCATCGGCTGCTGCGAAGGGCGCGGCGCCACTGAGGTTTATCGGTGGAGCCAAAACAAAAATTTGCCCCAAGTGAGTTTATCGGTGGAGCCAAAACAAGAATTTGCCTCAAGTGAGTTTATCGGTGGAGCCGGAAAAATGATTTGGAGCCACCGATAAACTCACTTGAGGCAAAAAGGGCGTTTTGGGGGCATATTGGCGGCTTATTTGGGCTCAAAAAAATGTTGGGAGGACACTGCGGCGACTTTTTACCTACTAAAACTTTTTTTTGGAGACAAAATGGCAGCCAATTCCTCTCCGAAATTTTTTTTGAGGACAATGTGGCATCCGTTTGCTTCCAAAAAAAGCATTTGGGCTCAACTGAGTTTATCGGTGGCTCCAAAACTTTTTTTTGGGCCTACCGATAAACCACAACAAGCCGGAAAAATTTTTTCTCCACCGATAAACTACATCAAGCCGGAAATTTTTTTTTCTCCACCGATAAACCACAACAAGCCGGAAAATTTTTTTCTCCACCGATAAACCACAACAAGCCGGAGGAAGGGGATTGCGGCGCCGACAGGGAGGAATCGAAAAAGCTATGGCTCTTTTTAGCTATATTTGCTCCGCAAATAATTTATAATAATAATATGAAAACAGATTTAAGTTCTCGAATTACTCTGACTCGCATCCCGGCCAAGTATTATAAGCCCAAGAGCGATTACGAGCGGACTATGATAACTCGCTTCGAGCGCATCCCTACCGACATCTTCGAATCGGCCAACGAGGGCTCAAGGCATATCGCCAAAATTATCGCTAAAGACATTCGCGAGAAACAGGCCGAAGGGGCCAACTACGTTATTGCGCTGCCGGGAGGACGAACCCCGCGCAGTCTTTTCAAGGAGCTGATAAGGATGCACCGCAAGGAGGGCCTGAGCTTTGCCAACGTCGTTGTGTTTAACCTTTACGAATATTATCCGCTGGCCTCCGCGGATTTCAGCAACATATCCTTCCTGAAGGATCATTTCCTGAATCATATAGACATAGCCCCCGAAAATATTTTCTCGCCCGACGGCTTTATGCCTAAAGATGAGATATTCAATGTCTGTATGAAATATGAGCAGACTATTGCCGAGTGCGGAGGCATAGACCTTGTGCTGCTGGGCATAGGACATTCGGGCAACATTGCCGTCAATACGCCGGGCTCGGCCCTGAGCTCCACAACGCGCTTTGCGCTTCTCGACGATGATTCGCGAAAGGAAATGGCGCAGCTCTTCAAGTACGTCGACCAGGTGCCGGCAGGGGTTATAACCATGGGAGTATCAACCATACTGGGAGCGCGGCAAATTATTCTCATGGCATGGGGCGACAGCAAATCGGCCATCATCCGGGAGGCTGTGGAGGGAAAGCAAACGAATCGAACGCCGGCCAGCTTCTTGCAAGACAGGCCTAATGCGCAGGCGGTGATTGACCTTTCGGCTGCATATCAGCTCACCAGAATCAGCCATCCCTGGCTCGTGACCGAATGCGACTGGGACGACCAGCTCATCCGGAGGGCTATCGTTTGGCTGTGCAATATCACCGGCAAGCCTATACTGAAGCTCACCAATGTGGACTATACCAACAATGGGCTGGGACAGTTGATTTCGAGATTCGCCTCGGCATACATGGTCAATCTCCGCATCTTCAACGATATTCAGCAAACCATCACCGGATGGCCCGGAGGCAAGCCGGGAGCCGACGACAGCAACCGCCCGGAGCGCGCACTGCCGCATCCTAAAAGGGTAATAATCTTCAGCCCGCACCCCGACGACGATGTCATCTCCATGGGAGGAACCTTCCAGAGGCTTTGCGAGCAGGAGCATGAGGTTTGGGTGGCCTATCAAACGTCCGGCAACATAGCCGTGGCCGACGAGGAGGTAATCCGATACTGCGAATACCTGCGCGACGTGAGCCTGAAATACTCGCCCGACCAGCCCCTCCTATGCAAGAAAGCCGAGGAGATTATTCACTATATAAAATATGAGAAAAAGGAGGATGCCCGCGAGCGCCCCGACGTGCTCTTCATGAAAGGCACCATACGCCGCGAAGAAGCCAAGGCCGCCGCAAGGTATTCGGGCATCAAAGACGACAGCCGCATACGCTTCCTCGACCTGCCCTTCTACGAAACCGGCATGGTGAAGAAGAACGACATAGGCCTGGCGGACCGCGACATCGTAATGCAGCTGCTCGACGAAGTGAGGCCGCACCAGATATTCGTGGCAGGCGACCTGGCCGACCCGCACGGCACGCACAAGATGTGCCTCGACGTGGCTCTGGCTGCTATCGACGAGCTCAAGAACGAGCCCTGGATGCAGGACTGCCGCATCTGGATGTATCGCGGAGCATGGGCCGAATGGGAGATGGACCACATCGAAATGGCCGTGCCCATCAGCCCCGAACAGTTGAAGCGCAAGCGAAACGCCATACTGAGGCATCAGTCGCAGGCCGAGAGCGCTCCCTTCCTCGGCAACGACGAGCGCCTCTTCTGGCAGCGGGCCGAAGACCGCAACCGGGCTACGGCCGACCTGTATCGCTCGCTGGGCCTCGCAGCCTACGAGGCCATAGAAGCCTTCGTGCAGTATCATCCGCTACAAACGGCGCGTTGAGCCTCATACGGTTCCTTAAAGAGTGGACACTTCCGCTCGCAATGATAACCGGAGCAGCAGCCTACCCTTGGGTGAGCCGCTGCTCCTTTTTGATGCCATGGCTGATCTTCGCCATGCTGCTGCTCACCTTCCTGCGCACGTCGCCGCGAGACATCAGGCTGCACCGGGCGCACCTTTGGCTGCTGCTCATACAGATAGGCGGAAGCCTGGCGGTATACCTGGCCATTGGGCTCTATCATCCGGTGGTGGCTCAGGGAGCCTTCATCTGCGTGCTGATACCTACGGCCACGGCGGCGGCTGTCATCACCGGCCTGCTGGGCGGCAACGTACCCTTCCTCACAACCTACGTGCTGCTCGGCAACGTGGCCGTGGCCGTGGCGGCTCCTCTGCTGCTGCCGCTCATAGGGCCGCACGGCGATATCCCCTTCGCGGAGGCCTTCCTGAGGATATGCCGCGAGACGGGGCCCATACTGCTGCTCCCCCTGCTGTTCGCATGGACTATAAGATACGCTACGCCGCGGCTGCACGCCCGGCTGACGGCCTTCCCCGGCCTGACGTTCTACCTCTGGGCCATTGCGCTCACGGTAGTGACGGGCAAGACGGTAAGCTTCTTCGCCGGGCAGGACAATCCGGACTACAAGGTGGAGGCAGGGCTGGCGGCGGCTTCGCTGCTGATTTGCGTCGGGCAGTTCATCATAGGGCGGCGCATAGGCCGTCATTACGGCGATGCCGTGTCGGGCGGGCAGGGCCTGGGGCAAAAGAATACCATACTGGCGATGTGGATGGCGCAGGCCTACCTCGATCCGCTAAGCTCCGTAGCTCCGGCGGCCTACATACTGTGGCAAAACCTGATCAACTCCTGGCAGCTGTGGCGCAAAAAGCGTTCGTGAGAGCTGCGGGCGGCGCCGGTTAGTGCGATGTTCTTAGTTCGCGTATTTGGCGGAAGGCGTCGGAGGCGAACACGAAGTCGTTCAGGGCCTGGTTGCCCGAGGTCATTATCTCCTTGCTGCTGCCCTGCCATTCGAGTATGCCTTCGCGTATAAAGATGATAGTCTCGCCGATGTTGAGCACGGAGTTCATGTCGTGCGTGTTGATAATCGTCGTCATGTTGTACTCCTTGGTGATGTCGCTGATAAGGTCGTCGATGAGCAGGGAGGTCTTGGGGTCGAGGCCGGAGTTCGGCTCGTCGCACAGCAGGTATTGCGGGTTGAGGGCTATGGCTCGCGCTATGCCTGCCCGCTTCATCATCCCGCCGCTTATCTCCGAGGGATAGAGGTGCTCGGCATCGGTGAGGTTGACGCGGTCGAGGCAAAATTCGGCTCTCTTCTTCTTTTGGCTATAAGAATCGGTGGAAATCATCTGAAGCGGGAACATCACGTTCTCGAGCACCGTCATGCTGTCGAACAGGGCGGCTCCCTGGAAGAGCATGCCCGTTTTGCGCCGCAGCATGTCGAGCTCGCGCTTGCGCAGCGAGAGTATGTCGGTGCCGTCGTAGAGCACCTGTCCGGATTCCGGCCGCAGCAGGCCTATGATGCTCTTGAGCAGTACGGTCTTGCCCGAACCGCTCTGTCCGATGATGAGGTTGGTCTTGCCGGTTTGGAAGCGGGCGTTGATGTTGTTCAGGACGGGGCGCCCTTCGAAGGATTTGCATATATTTTTTACTTCAACCATGGCCGCTACGTAAGCATAATGTGAGTAAGAATAACGTCGGCCAGCAGAATCATCACGCTGCTCATCACAACCGAGTTGGTGCTGGCCTTGCCTACCTCGAGGGCTCCGCCGTGCACGTGGTAGCCGAAGTAGGAAGCTATGGAGGAGATTATAAATGCATATACCACCGATTTGATAATTGAGTAGGTGATATAATAAGCATTGAAATAGAATTGCAGCCCGTAGATAAACGAGGCCGGCGTCATGCCGTTGATATCCGCATAGCTGGCCCCTATGCCTCCGAGTATTCCGAGGAACATGCTGAAGACGACCAGCACGGGAATGAAGAGCATCAGCCCCGTAATCTTGGGCAGTATAAGGAAGTTGGCCGAGTTAACTCCCATGATTTCCATGGCGTCTATCTGCTCCGTCACGCGCATGGTGCCTATCTCCGACGCTATATTGCTGCCCACCTTGCCGGCAAGTATGAGGCACATTATGGAGGAGGAGAACTCCAGCAGGATAATCTCGCGGGTGGTATATCCTATGGTGAACTTGGGGATAAGGTCGGAGCTGATGTTCAGGGATATTTGTATGGCAATAACCGTCCCTATAAAGAGCGATATGATGATGACTATCCAGAGCGAGTCGGCTCCGAGCTTATAAATCTCTCGGAGCAGCTGCCGCAGGAACATGCTCCATTTCGTTGGAGTAGTCCAGGTTTTGCTCATCAGAAGGGTGTATTGGCCGAGCCTGTGTAAAGCGTTTCTCATATTTTGTTTCTTTATTGAAGATACAAATATAATCGAATTTGGATGCAATCGCGTTATTGCCAAGGCGCCGTCGCAGGGGCAGGCCGCCGGTAAGGCTGTTCAAACAGGAATTTCCGCCTGAAAAACAGGGTCGTGTTCAAAATGTAGAGACGCGATTAATCGCGTCTCTACACACAACGCACCGCACCGCAAACAGGGTCGTGCCAAAATGTAGAGACGCCCAATTTGAGCGTCTCTACACACAACGCCCTCGGCCCACAAAAAGGTCGTGTTCAAAATGTAGAGACGCGATTAATCGCGTCTCTACGCACAACGCACATCACCCCGCAAACAGGTCGTGTTCAAAATGTAGAGACGCGATGCATCGCGTCTCTACGCACAACGCACAACGCACAACGCACAACGCACAACGCACAACGCACAACGCACAACGCACAACGCACAACGCACAACGCACAACGCACAACGCACAACGCACAACGCAC
>JAITGS010000005.1 GCA_031280435.1 Tannerellaceae bacterium
TTTGCCGGCAAACAATAAAGAAAATAGCCACACATCATGAATGATAAAGATTTAATGAACAAGGCGGCCGACAATATTCGCGTTCTGGCCGCAGCTATGGTTGAAAAAGCCAAGTCCGGGCACCCCGGCGGCGCAATGGGAGGCGCTGATTTTATCAATGTTTTATTCTCCGAGTTTCTAATTTACGACCCCTCCAACCCGAACTGGGAGGGGCGCGACCGCTTCTTCCTCGACCCCGGCCACATGTCGCCCATGCTTTATGCGGCGCTGGCGCTGGCCGGGAAGTTCGGCACGGATGAGCTGGCACAGTTCCGTCAGTGGGGAAGCCCTACGCCGGGGCATCCGGAGCGCGACACGGCTCGCGGAATAGAGAACACGTCGGGGCCGCTGGGGCAGGGGCATACCTATGCCGTGGGGGCTGCCATTGCGGCCAAGTTCCTGCGCGCACGGCTCGGCGAGCAGATGGGGCAAACCATCTACGCTTACATTTCGGACGGCGGCGTGCAGGAGGAGATTTCGCAGGGCGCAGGCCGTATTGCCGGCACGCTGGGGCTGGATAACCTGGTGATGTTTTATGATTCGAATAATGTGCAGCTCTCTACGCGGGTTGATGAGGTGACGGTGGAAAACGTTGAGGCCAAGTACAAGGCATGGGGCTGGCGGGTTATCTCCATAAACGGTAATGATCCGGAGGAGATTCGCGGGGCCCTGTCCGAGGCGAATGCGGAGGGCGAACGGCCTACATTAATAATAGGTAATACGGTGATGGGCAAGGGAGCCGTTGCGGCGGACGGCAGCTCGTATGAGAACAAGGTTTCGACGCACGGACAGCCTCTGTCGGCGGCCGGGGCCTCGTTTGCCGAAACGCTTGCGGCTTTGGGCGGCGATCCTGCGGATCCGTTCAGGATCTTTCCCGAAGTGGAGGAGCTGTATGCCCGTCGGGCCGCGGAGCTTGCGGGGATAGTTGCCGGGCGCTACGAGGCTAACAAAAGCTGGGCTGAGGCCAATCCCGCTTTGGCGGCCAAGATGCGGTCGTGGTTTGCAGGCGATGTGCCGGCAATTGAGTGGGAGGCCGTGGAGCAGAAGCTTGGTCAGTCGACGCGCGCGGCTTCGGCTACGGTTTTGGGCGTCCTGGCTTCCAAGGTGGAGAATATGATTTGCGCGTCGGCCGACCTGTCGAACTCGGACAAAACGGACGGCTTCCTTAAGAAGACGCATGCCCTGAGGCGCGGCGATTTCAGCGGCGCTTTCTTCCAGGCCGGCGTGTCGGAGCTTACGATGGCCTGCGTCTGCATAGGCATGGGGCTACACGGGGGAGTTATTCCGGCCTGCGGAACCTTCTTTGTTTTTTCCGATTATATGAAGCCGGCTGTCAGGATGGCTGCGCTGATGGAGGTGCCGGTGAAGTTTATATGGTCGCACGATGCCTTCCGGGTTGGCGAGGATGGCCCTACGCACGAGCCTGTCGAGCAGGAGGCTCAGATTCGCCTGATGGAGAAGCTCAAGAATCACAAGGGGCATAACTCCATGCTGGTGCTGCGTCCGGCTGACGTTACCGAAACAACCGTATCCTGGAAGCTTGCGATGGAGAACGGCTCGACGCCGTCGGCTCTGATCCTTTCGCGACAGAACATTGCCGACCTGCCGGCAGCTCCGGGCAAGCGATATGCCGAGGCCCTGCAATCGGCCCGCGGCGCCTACGTGCTCGAGTGCAGCGATGCCAATCCGGATATTATACTGCTGGCGTCGGGCTCCGAAGTGTCGACGCTGGTTGAGGGCGCTGCCCTGCTCCGGGCCGACGGCATCAGGGTGCGGATAGTATCGGCTCCGTCGGAAGGGCTGTTCGCAGTGCAGGACGAGGCCTATCGCGAATCCGTCATACCGAGCGGCGCCAAGGTGTTCGGCCTCACGGCCGGGCTGCCCGTAACTCTGCTGGGACTGGCCGGAGCGAACGCCCGTATATGGGGACTTGAGTCGTTCGGCTTCTCGGCTCCGTATCAGGTGCTGGACGAGAAACTCGGCTTCACGGGCAAGAACGTATACGAGCAGGTCAGGAAGTTTTTAAATCAATAATCAAACGCGGAATCGTTATGAAAGAGAACACAAAACTCAAGCGGGTTGCGGCCATTCACGACATATCGGGCTTCGGCAAATGCTCGTTGACGGTGGCCCTGCCTATACTGTCTGCGGCGGGAATAGAAACAAGCGCCATGCCCACAGCCCTGCTCTCCACTCATACGGGCGGCATCTCCGGCTTTACTTATTTGGATACAACCAGCGAGATGCGCCCGTTCATGAACCACTGGAAGTCGCTCGATATAGGCTTCGATGCCATATACAGCGGCTTTCTCGGCTCGTTTGAACAGCTCGACATCGTTAAGGATTTCATTGATGAGTTCCGCGATGAGGACAATATAGTCCTGGTCGATCCGGTGATGGCCGATAACGGTGAGCTCTACAAGATATTCTCCCCGGAATTTGCCCTCGGAATGAGGGAGCTATGCCGCAAGGCCGACATCATAGTGCCGAACATCACGGAGGCTGCGCTTTTGCTCGGCCGGCCTTATCGCTCCGGAGTTTATACTTCGGCCTATATAGAGGATATGCTCGAGGGACTGAGCCGTCTGGGGCCTAAGCAGATTGTCCTCACAGGCGTTTACTTCGACGACGAAAGCCTCGGAGCCGCCACCTACGATGCATCAACCGGGCAGGTCGACTACACTTTAGTGCCAAAGATTCCGGGCGACTATCACGGCACAGGCGACGTCTTTGCCAGCGCCTTGCTGTCGGGCCTGCTGAACGGCTTCCCGCTCGACAAGTCGGCCGGCATAGCCGTTCGGTTCACGGCCGCAAGCATACAGCGTACGCATGAGGCCGGCACAGACATCCGCTTCGGCGTCAACTTCGAACAAACATTCCCCAGCTTGCTGAAAGAACTCAAACTCGTATGAAACCACAACATCTTTTCAGGATAGCAGCCTTCGGGCTGCTTCTAATGCTTCTCCTGCCGACGGGATGCAAGAAGTCTACCTTCCATGTGGACGGCGTAATATCCGGCGCCGAAGGCCAGACGCTCTATTTCGAGAACATAGGCATCACGGCTATAACCATAATCGACTCGGTGAAGCTCAGCCAGAGCGGCCGCTTCTCCTTCAGCAAGCCGCGCACACAGTTCCCGGAGTTCTATCGCCTGAGGCTGAACAATCAGCTTATTCAGTTTGCCGTCGATTCGACCGAAACGCTCACCTTCACCGGCGATGCGGCCACCTTTGCCACTTCCTATACCGTTGAGGGCTCGGAAAGCGCTAAGGCCTTCAAGGCGATCACGCTCGCACAGCTCGACGCCGAGCAGGCCATAGCCAAGCTGCGCAAGGAGCACGAGAGCTATCTCATCCCCGATTCCTCCTATGCCACGCAGCTAACGCAGATATCCGATACCTATAAGGAGATTGCGCTGCGGTATATCTATGCGGCTCCGATGTCGACCGCCGCGTACTTCGCCCTGTTCCAGAAAGTAGACGGCCTGCTCTTCTTCGACCTCTACGACAAGAACGATTCTAAGGCCTTCGGGGCGGTAGCCACCAGCTTCGACCACTTCTATCCCAAGAGCCTGCGGACGTTGCAGCTCCACAACCTGGCGCTGCAATCCATCAAGATAATCCGCCAGCAGCGAGCCCTGGCCGAACAGGCCAACCTCAACATTGAGGAAATCAACTACCTCGACATCGCCCTCCCCAACATTCAGGGCGAGAAAACCGCGCTCTCATCAATAGCCGACGGCAAAACCATTCTGATAAACTTCACCGCCTATCAAACCGAATGGTCGCCGGCCCTCAATATGGAGCTCTCCGAGGTATACTTCAAATACAAAGACCGCGGATTCGACATCTACCAGGTATCGCTCGACGCCGATACGCATTTCTGGATGAACATATCCTCCAGATTGCCCTGGATATGCGTTCGCGATCCGGAGTCGGTGCACTCGCAGATAGCCGCACTGTATAACGTACGCCGCCTTCCCGCCCTTTTCCTGCTCGACAAAAAAGGAAACATGGTGAAGCGCATCGAAGACCTTATAACGCTTGACGCAGATGTAAGGAAGGCTTTATGAAAGTTTAAACCTGATAACCGGGTAACTTTAAGATAGTTCTATTGATATATTTAGTTATAAACCCGTTGAACGGCAATGTGCTTGGAGCGTTCTCAGCAGAATTTCTTAATAAGGATTTGGGCTTTTGACTTCTACTGGTCGGCCGTGATAAATTATTACAACAAGAACTTTCCGGCCAACTTTGGATGGAAAGAGCCTGAAAAGATCTTAGCCGGAGAGCTGAACTCTTCTACGGATAATTCTTTTATTAAAGTAAATGACAACTAACAGATATGAGTATTTATGAAAACATAATCGCTTTAGATTCAAAGACCAAATAGTAATTTATTAATTTTTAAAGTTATGAAAATCAGTTCGACAGTTACGATGGCAATGGCGATAGCCGTAGCCTCGCTTTTATTCGCAAATGCCTCGGCACAGACCGACGGCGAACAATTGTTCACGCAAGGACAGGACGTTGGCAACCCTAAGCTCAAAGGCAGCATGGAGTACAATCCCGTCACTCGAATCTACACGCTCACGGGCGCAGGCACTAACATGTGGGCCAAGGCCGACGAGTTTTTCATGGCCTGGCGGCAGGTTACGGGCAACTTCACGCTATCGGCCAAGGTTGCCTTCGAAGGAAAAGCTACCAACGCCCATCGCAAGATAGGCCTCATCATCCGCGAATCGCTCACGGCCGACTCCAGGTATGCCGACATAGCCCTGCACGACGACGGCCTGGTATCGCTCCAGTATCGCTCGGAGACAGGAGGCGAAACCCGCGAAGTGGTTGCCGAACGCAAGCGCACCGGCTTTCTCACCCTCGAGCGAACGGGCAGCAAGATAGTGATGAAGGTGGCCAACGACGGCTTCACCAATGAGCCCTCCGGAGAGATAGAGCTCAGCCTGCCGGCAAGCTGCTACGTAGGCCTCTTCATCTGCTCGCACGAGGCCGACGTCGTAGAAAAGGCACGCTTCAACGAAGTGCAGTTCCAGTCGCTCGCGCCTCGCCAGCCAAAAGTGTCGAGCATACTGGAGATTCTCGACGTAACCACAGGCAAGCGCAGCATCGTTAAGGAATTTCCCTACCAGATTGAAGCCCCAAACTGGACGCCCGACGGCCGCTGGTTAGTATACAACAGCGGAGGACGCCTCTACAAGCTCCCTCCCTCAGGCGCCGGCGAGCCGCAGCCAATCAACACCGACTTTGCCGTGCGATGCAACAACGACCACGTCATCACAGCCGACGGCAAGTATATAGCCATCAGCAACAGCCCGGTAGAAGGCGGCGGCTCGCGCATCTACACACTGCCCTTCGAGGGCGGAACGCCGCGGCTGATAACCCCCGTGGGCCCAAGCTATCTGCACGGCATCAGCCCCGACAACAAATTCCTTGCCTACTGCGCCGACCGCAAGGGCAATTACGACATCTACGCCATACCCTTTGAAGGAGGAAACGAAATACGGCTCACCACCGCCGAAGACCTCGACGACGGCCCGGAATACTCGCCCGACGGCAAGCACATCTGGTTCAACTCCGTGCGCACCGGCCTCATGCAAGTGTGGCGAATGAACGCCGACGGCTCCGGGCAACAGCAGATGACATTCGACGAAAGCCGCAACTCATGGTTCCCGCACGTATCCCCCGACGGCAAGCTCGTGCTTTTCATCACCTACAACAAAGGCGACCTGAAGCCCAACGAGCACTTGGCCAACAAAAACGTGGAGCTACGGCTGATGCCCGCAGCAGGAGGCGAGCCCAAGACCTTGGTCAAACTCTTCGGCGGACAGGGCACCGTCAACGTCAACTCCTGGGCTCCCGACAGCAAGCGGCTGGCCTTCGTGAGCTATCGCCTGGAAGACTGAATGGTATCCTAAGGTTAGGAAAGCCCGTCCTGAAAAAAGTCAGGGCTTCCTAACCTTAGGAAAGCTTGCCCGGAAAATTCAGAATTTTTGTAACCTTACAGAAGGCTGTCCCGAAAAAAGTCAGGGCTCCGTAAGGTTCCGAAAGTCTAAAATAATTTTTTTGTAAAGGCCGTAACCTTACAAAAGCTCAAACTCAAAAAAAAATAGGCTTTTGTAACCTTACAAAAGCTCAAACCGAAAAAAAACAGGCTTTTGTAACCTTACAAAAGCTCAAACTCAAAAAAGACTTTACAAATGTAACACTACAATGCCTCCGCCAAAACAAATCGGGGCTTTTGTAACGTTGGGATAGCTTGCCCTGAAAAAATTCAGGCTTTTGCAAGGTTACAGAGGGCTGCCCTGAAAAAAGTCGGGCTTTTGCAAGGTTACAGATGGCTGTCCCTGAAAAATTCAGAGTTTTGCAAGGTTACAGAGGGCTGCCCTGAAAAAAGTCGGGCTTTTGCAAGGTTACAGAGGGCTGTCCGGAAAAAGTCGGGGCTTTTGTAACGTTGGGATAGCTTGCCCTGAAAAAAGTCAGGCTTTTGCAAGGTTACAGAGGGCTGTCCTGAAAAAGTCGGGGCTCTGCAACCTTACGGAAGGTTCTACCGGGAATGGCTTTTTGAGCAGGAGAGGGGAATTGTTTTACCTTTGCAGCCGGTCATTAATCATTAAAAAAATATATAATCTTATGGACAATTTATTCAGTATTGCAGGCAAAGTAACCATCATTACAGGCGCCGGAGGAGTGTTGGGAGGCAGCATAGCTGCAAGTTTTGTGAAGGCCGGCGCTAAGGTTGCGGCCACCGACATCCGTCGCGAACCTTTGGATGCAAGGGTTGAGGAGCTCAAGGCCTATGGCAGCGATGTGATCGGCATTACGGGCAACGTACTCGATCCGGACAGCATCAGGCAGCTTGCCGACGAGGTTGTGAAGAAATGGGGAAGGATAGACATTCTCCTCAACATTGCCGGCGGTAATATGCCGGGCGCTACGGTCAATCCCGACCAGCATTTCTATAACATGAACATTGCCGACTGGGAGAAGGTCACGGCCCTGAACCTTAACGGAACGGTTTATCCGTCCATGGTCATAGGCGAGGTGATGGCCCGACAGAAGCAGGGTTGCATCATCAATGTATCCTCCATGGCCGCCATTGCCGCACTGACGCGCGTTGCGGGATATTCGGTCGCCAAGGCCGGCGTGAGCAATTTCACCCAATGGCTGGCCACGGAAATGGCGCAGAAGTACGGCGAGGGAGTGCGCGTGAACGCCATCGCTCCCGGCTTTTTCATAGGCGACCAGAACCGCGCCCTGCTCATCAATCCCGACGGCTCACTCACCGAGCGCAGCCTTAAAATCCTGGCCAAAACGCCAATGGGAAGGTTTGGCGACATCAACGAGCTCAACGGGGCGGTGCAGTTCCTTTGCAGCGAGGCCGCCGGCTTCATCACCGGCGTTGTGCTGCCTATCGACGGTGGCTTCTCGGCCTACTGCGGAGTGTAACCGAGAGGCTTTGCCTCTGTAAAAAAGAGCCGGCGGACAATGAAGTCCGTCGGCTCTTTTGTTACAGGCCTCGACCGCCCGGCTACTGCATCAGCTCTTGCTGCGGAGCTTCCTCAGGTACTTCCAGGCAAGGCCGCCGGCCGCAATTCCTACTATCAAAACCCATAGCCTGACGATGAAAAGCAGCAGGCTCTCCATCATCTCCAGGCCGTCGCAGAAAGCCTCGGATATTTTCACAGCGATTCCGGGACGATAGGCGGGCTGCTCCTTCGGAAACATCTCGTGCTTAAGCTGCCGGCGCTGGAAGATGTGGACGGAGATGGAGGCGAACTCCACCTTGTCGGCCAGCCGCAATCCGCCCAGCAGAGCCTCGTCGGCCCGCTCCTCGCTGCTTCGTGCGAGCTCTTCGGGCGTCATAGAGCTGTCGTCGGGATTGCTTCGGGCTCGTGCTATTGCCTGTGCGGCCCGGGCGGCGCTCCGCTCCTCCCGTTTGCGCGCCAGGGAGTAGCGGAGGAAGTCTAAGGTGACGTCGTCGGCCTGTATGTCGCGATAGTCGAGCTGCTCAACGTTCAGTGATATTTCCCGCAGCGTGCGGTCGAGATTGGCGGCGGGCACTCTGAGCTCTATGTTGCTCTCGAGCGTATAGCAGGTGGTTTCCATGCAGGAGTCGCGGCCGACGTCGACGGTCGTAACATGGTCGATGCGGTTGTTCAGCTGCGAGGAAACGACGAAGCCTCCCTGATTCACGGCTATCATCTCCACATCGTAAGTGGATGCAAGCACATCCGCCGCCCGGAATTTTATCCCGGCGGTTCGCACGAACTTGCGCGTTGTGTCGGCCGACACTATGGCAGCCGCAGATGTAAAGGCATCCGGCGCCTGAGCGCTCCCGGCCTGCTTCATGCTTTCGTTGAGCTCCATCGCTTCTTCGTCGGCAATGGCTATCTCGGCCCGCCTGTTCTGCGAGCACGACAGCGCCAAGGCTATTGCTGCCATGATGGCAATCGCGTTCTTTCCGTTCATCATATTATATATGTTATGCGCCGGGCAATCCCGGGATTATTCCTTTGCCCTGCCTGATTATCTCGAAGCTGTCGGAGGTGCAGTCTATAACGGTGGAAGGCTCGGTTGAGCCGAATCCGCCGTCGATCACAATGTCGACAGTCGATTTGTATCGCTCGTGAATCAGTTCCGGGTCGGTTGTATATTCTATGTATTCGTCGTCATCGTGCACCGAGGTGGTGAGGATAGGGTTGCCGAGCTCCTGCACCAGCATTCGTATGATGCTGTTATCGGGCACCCGTATGCCTACCTCTTTCTTGTTCTTGTAAATCCGCGGCAATTCGCTTCCGGTGGGGAGTATGAAGGTGAAGGGCCCGGGCAGATGCTTCCGCATGAGCTTGAAAGCCGCATTGCTAACCTTGGCGTACTCGCTTATGTTCGACAGGTCATAGCAAATTATAGACAGGTTATGCCTGCGCGTATCTATGCCTTTAATCCGGCAAATCTCCTCCACCGCGCGCACGTTCATGGCATCGCATCCCATGGCGTACACCGTGTCGGTCGGATATATCACCAGCTTGCCGTCTCGCATAGCCTCCACCACCTTGTCTATCGTCCGCCGATTAGGGTTCTCAGGGTATATTTTCAAAAGCATATCTCAAATCGTATATTTGCAATTAAACAAATTCCAGATTAAATTATGAAACAAAACGTACAGCTTCTCTGCATAACCTTCATGCTCTTCGCCTCCGCCGTTCAGGCACAGTTGTCCGGCGATATTATGTTCGACAAAGACGGTCGGCCTTTCACCATTCCGCGATTCCATGATTATAACTTAAACCTGCAGCCGTCGGCCACCGAGCCCCTCCTCAATGCCGACAGGCGAGCCTCCGTGCTGCCGGCTGCCTATGAGAGCTTCTCCTCGCCTGAGGCGCTTGCCGATTTGCCCCTCAACGTTCATGTCCTCTCCACGGCCTACGCCCCGTTTTACAATCCCTATACGCCCATGATGCGCAGGGTTTCGCCTTTTGCGCTCGACTTCAGCGAGGCCCGCGCCATGCCGCTCGGCGACAATATGGCCCTGATAACCTACGGACGGAAAGCCACCCTGCCGCTCTTCGGCGGGCAAACCGACATCTCTACTCAGCTCGCATGGCAGCACAACAACCTGACCATAGCCGGAGGCATCTTTGCCGGCAATTACTACACTCCGCTCAACCCCTCGCCTGCTCTGATGGGGGGCATCAACCTCAACGCCCGCTATCAATTTGCCGAAAAGATGGCACTTCGCGGATGGGGCCAATATTCGCTTTACGGCGACAACGGCGCTATGAATCCCTGGGTTCAGCACGGAGCAGTCTTCAATCATACGAGCTTGGGCGGAGCTTTAGAGTATATGTTCAACGAGAACTTCGGCCTGGGCGGCGGAGTGGAATACCGTTTCAACTATTTCAAGGGACGGCTCGAACCTCATCCGGTTGTTTACCCCATCTTCAAGAACGGTCATTTCTCCATAGGAGTACGCTAAGCTAAGCCGCCGCAACGGGCAGCCTATTTAGCTCTCTCTATCACGAACAGCTTCTCCTTCCCGGCTCCGTAGAACACATACGTCAGGGCCGAAGGCGATGCGGGGCCCGTCCCGAAGGATACGATTTTCTCAAGCGCCTTGAGCAGCGCCTCTTCCTTGCTCATCTCCATGCAAAACTTGCGCGTTGCAAGCACGCCCTTGAACCTGATTGCAGCCGGATTGCTCTCGGCGAGCTCGGCCATGCCGGCTATGTTGTTGCATCCGGCGTCGGCAGCCATGCGCTTCTCGGCCGTGTTGAACGACATCTTAGGCTTGGCGCCGGCGCTTGCCAAATCAACTCCGCTAAGCTCCGTCACGCTCCATTCTCCCTCAAGATCCGTAAAGGATACCACCGCCCCGGGTGATTTGCAGCTGCCCAGAAGTATTATTCCGAGGCAGAGATAAAGTAGATTTCTCATTTGAATTGTTGAGTTTAAAATTCATAAAAATTTATTTCCTCGCAAATATAAAGGAAATACTGTTACTCCTTTAGAAAGAAAGAGAAATAGGCCTTGAGCCGCTCCCTGTCCTTTGCCGTAAACAGGCCGGCCGCAGTGAGCCTGTCCCAGTTGCGGAGCGGCTCCCGGCGTCGCAAGCTGCATATAGCCAAGGCCTGCGCTGAGCTCACGTAAGGATGCTTGGCCAGCGAATCCATGGGCAGATAGTTAACAAACAGCGGCGCAACAAACAAGGTATCTGCATAAAACCAGTCCTTCAGGGCAAGGTATCTCTCCTCGCTCATCTTATAAACCTCCCGAAGCTGCTCCACCGAATAGAATCCGCCCAGCCGGTCGCGACACTCTGCAATCATCCTGGCATAGAAGCTCGCAATACCGGGCACCATCTTGAGCGACGCTGTATCGGCCGTATTGATTTCCACCTTTGTACCCTTCGGGTATTTAGACTGCCGGGCGTAGGCCTCAGCCGTTTGTGAGGTCGACGCCTCAGCTTTCGGGCGGCTGCCGAGGTCGGGTTCTGCGGGCGGAGGCAGGCTCGTGTCTGCAAGCATAGCCTTAGGCGTATTGTCCGGGCGGACTATAATCTGCGGCTTTGCCGTACCTGTTTTATTGCCAACTTGTGAAATTAAAGCTGCACCAATGCTTATCAGTAGCAGCAACAGCGCCAGGGTGCGGCGCTCTCCTTTAGAAAAGTAAAATAAATTTTTCCAGCTCATTCCGGTTTTGGTTTTGATTTTTTAAAGCCGCAAAGATAAAACCCTCAAATGAAGCCTGCAAGCGAGCCGCTCGGAACCGCAGGGCAAAGCTTAAAAGGAGTAGGCCGCCCCGTGGGGCTTGCAGCAGGCCCGCCGCTTAGCCCGGCAGCCGTATCGCCAACATGTAAATCTCTCCAGCGATTTGTCGCGAGCCATTTACAGACCGTAAATCTCTCCAGCGAGTTGTCGCGAGCCATTTACAGACCGTAAATCTCTCCAGCGATTTATCGGAAGGAATTTACAGAC
>JAITGS010000011.1 GCA_031280435.1 Tannerellaceae bacterium
AAGGTCAATATCGGCCGCGTAGCTCAACTGAATAGAGTAGCTGACTACGGATCAGCCGGTTACAGGTTTGAATCCTGTCGCGGTCACAGATGTTGGAGCCATATTTTATGTTATGGGCGGTGCCAAGGTTAACGAGGCATCGCCTTTTTACGTATATTGCTCATAGCATGAGAATAATTATTTTTGCTACATCAACAAGCATTTTCCTAACAAATAATGAAGAGCAGTTTTTTTATAGCATGTATAGCGACAAGTATTTTGCTGACGGCAGGATGCGGCGGAAAGGAGAAAGAGGCGATGCAGCGCCTTGCACATGCCGAAGCCATGTACGAAAGGAACGAAGCCATGGCAGCCAAAAGCGAGATTGATACCATAAGGAAATATTATTCGGAGGACGTAAAGGTTATGAAAGCATCTCTGCTGCTCCTGTGGAAGATAGAGCTGAAAGAGGCGGAGCGCAACATTGCCTATTGCGACAGTCTGCTGCCTGTGCGACAAGCCGAAGCCGTAAGGCTGTCAAAGGATTTTATACTCGAAAAGAACGAATATCAAGCCGCAGGCCTTTATATCCACAAGCAGCAAATGGTGGAGAAGAACGTGGAGCGGAGTTACATACGGTGCAGCGTGAGCGAAACGGGCGAGCTCACGCTAATCAGCATTTACTTCGGCTCGGCTCCCATTAATCATACGGCCATACGGATTAGCTCCCGTTCGGGGCTTTTTGTGCATACAGCTACCGTCCCGTACGACGGCGGCATGAACTATCGCTTTAAGGATTTGGGCAACACTTCCGAAATCGTCAACTACAAGGGCAGCCACTGCACGGATGCCGTCAGCTTCATTTGCAGCAATCAGAAGGAGCGGCTGAAAGTGGACTACACCGGCGGCAAAGCCTACTCAATTTATATGGACGAAGCCTCCGGGAAAGCTGTGCTGGCAGCATCGGAGCTTGCCGTTGCGCTGAGCGACGTCAGCAGGCTGTCGAAAGAGCGCAATATTGCAGCCGACAAGATAGCCTGGCTGACGGAGAAACTCAGCCCGGCTTCAGTTTAGTACAACTCTTTTGTAAAAACACAAGCGATGAAAAAACTCCCTTTAGCACTGATGCTTTTTATGCTCCTCACCTCTTGCATGGAGGAGCAGGTGCCGGCAACGTATTTCGCCGGAACCATCTGGAGCGCCTATGAAACGGGTGGCATCTTTGGCGCCGACAACAAATTAACCGGAATCTATATCAACACCCACGTCCTGACCCTTAACGCAACGAGCTTCTCTCATATTATATACAGGAAAGAAGCCGCGGTGAACGGCATAGGCTATGCCGACAAAGATACCACCTACATGGAGGGCGTATACAAGATACGCTATCCGAATCTGACGCTAAACTACGGCAACGTGGAGCGCGCCGGCATAGTTGAATGGGGCACGATCAATCTTGAGATCGACGATACTCAGCGCACCTTGCAGTTCCTCAAAAACACAGCAGCCGGAGCGTACTGAACCTGGCGCCGCCGGGCTATCAATGCCGCATGACGGTTTCATAGCTGCCGGGAAGAAATCCGGGGGCCGGATACACGAATATCCGGGGCCGGAACCGGAGACCGGGAGCCGGATACACGAATATCCGGGGTAAAAAACGGACGAGGGCTCAAATAAAATGTTGTATTGTCAAGAGAAAACTGCAAATGGTGTAACCAATCGCCTTTTCTCCTTACAGATATTTCTCCCAACTCACGTTACGCATGTCGCCGCTTTCCGCAAGCTCGCGATGGAAGGCAAAGCAGGCGTTGAGGTTCTGAGGCGTTTGCCCCTTTATGCCCATTTCGAGATATTCGTTGAGGAGCGGGCGGAAATCGGGATGCACGCAGTTGTCTATGATTTTGCGCGCGCGCTGCATGGGTGCGGTTCCGCGCAGGTCGGCCACGCCGTACTCGGTTATAATCACCTTGACGGAATGTTCGCTGTGGTCCATGTGCGATACCATAGGCACGAAGGCGCTGATTTTGCCCTCCTTGGCGGTCGATGGGGTGGTGAAGATGGACAGCATGGCTGCGCGGGTGAAGTCGCCCGAACCTCCGATGCCGTTCATCATCCTGGTGCCCAGAACGTGTGTGGAGTTGATGTTGCCGAAGATGTCGGCTTCGAGGGCGGTGTTGATGGCCACAAGCCCCATTCGCCGGGCCACTTCGGGGTTATTGGATATTTCCTGCGGACGCAGCAGTATCTTCTCCCTGAAGAAGGATAGTTGGGCGTAAATATCTTCCAGCACCCGGTTGCTGACCGTCAGCGAGCAACCGCTGGCAAACTTCACCCGTCCGTCTTGCATCAACTTTATAACAGAATCCTGGATGACTTCCGTATACACGTTGAAGGCAGGTATTTGCTTGTTCTCGCCCATGCAGCCCAGCACGGCGTTGGCCACGTTGCCCACTCCGCTTTGCAGCGGCACAAATTCTTTGGGCAGGCGTCCGGCCTTCATTTCGCCCACGAGGAAGTCGGCCACGTTGCGACCGATGGCCATGGTGTCGTCGTCGATTGGAGTGAAAGCTCCGCCTTCGTTCTCCTCGTCGGTAGGCACCACGCCTGCAATCTTTGCGGGATCGACCTGCACGTAAGGCAGTCCTATGCGATCGGAGGGCGAGTAGACAGGTATCTCGCGACGCCGAGGCGGATCTTCCGGCTCATAGATGTCGTGCATGCCGAGAATCTCCTTGGGATGCCGACGGTTGAGCTCAACGATGATGCGATCGGCAAGCCGGCAGATTGTGGGCGTGATGCCGACGGCCGCCGTAGGAACTATCTTGCCGTCTTCGCTTACGTCGGCCGCTTCAATAATGGCCACGTCGACCGGCCCCAGGAAGCCGTATCTGAGCATCTGAGCCAATTCGGAGAGATGCAGGTCGAAGTAATTCGTTTCGCGGGCATTGAGCAATGTCCGCAGATCTTTGTTGGATTGATAGGGTGTGCGAAATTTGATTGCCTTCGCACGGGCAAGCTCGCCGTCGAGTTTGTCGCCTGTTGATGCTCCGGTAAACATTCCGATTTGAAACGGCTGTCCTTTTGCATGTTCTTCCTGTGCCTTGCGGGCGATTGCAACCGGAACGGCCTTAGGACATCCGGCAGGCGTGAAGCCGCTGAAGCCAACGTTGTCGTTGTGGCGTACCAGCGACGCTGCCTCTTCGGCAGTGATAAATTTTAATGCCATAATATTTGATTAATTGTGATAAGAATAAAAAACTGTTCTTGGAGGGAATCTCCGTCGATTAATACTTCCGATTCAGAATCTCGGCGTATATTAATGCTTTCCGAACCTCGTCGGCATCGTTCAGGATTTCCGGTCGATCGGCTGTCGGCTCATCGTCGGCAGTGTCAACTGCTATGGGCTTGATGCGCATAGCTGCAAAATCTCTGATCGCCGGTCGAGGCTGAATGTCGGGTTGACGTATAGGCTCCGGCTGTACGTATGGTTCGACGGGCATCAGCCAATCGTCTTCCTCTTCGTATTCTTCCGGAACCGATGTTGTGGTGGAAGCTGCTTCGGCCTCGGCCGCCCGCTTCTTATTAATTCCTCTGTAAATGCTGATTGCGGCTGCTATTGCCGCGAAGATTAAGTAAAATATGTCGCCTCTATCCATAAAACTTTGATTATTTTTGTGCCTCAAATTTAGTAAAGTTTCCGCAATGATAAATACCCCCAGCTCTCATACCCCCTATAAAGTAAATAAGGGTAACTTCCCAGCCACCCTTATTCGATTTAACCAAAACCTTAACTATGAAAAAATTTACGTTTTTCGACCGTAAAAGTACGAGCATTATTTTTACCATGCAAGTATCGCCTTGCTTTTCATTAGTATATAGAGTGAATTTTAATTGTTATTAACGAATATAAAATGAAACACAACACTTTTTTCGAATCTGAGACCCCCAAGAGCCGCAAGCTCTTTATTGAGACCTACGGTTGTCAAATGAATGTTGCCGACAGTGAGGTGATAGCCTCGGCGATGCAGATGGCCGGGTACAGCCTCTGCAACTCTATTGACGATGCCGACGCTATCTTCCTCAACACTTGCTCGGTGCGCGACAATGCCGAGCAGCGGATCTACGGCCGCCTCCAGTTCCTTAGAGGCCTCAGGAAGCGCAGGGGAGGGAGCCTCATCATTGGCGTTCTGGGATGCATGGCCGAGCGGGTGAAGCAACTGCTTATCGACGAGCATGGGGTTGACCTTGTGGCCGGGCCCGACTCCTATCTCGACCTGCCTAACCTCATCGGAGCCGTGGAGCAGGGGCAGCCCGCCATCAACGTCGAGCTCTCGGCGTCCGAGACTTATAACAACATCATACCGCTAAAGATTGCCGACAGGCGCACCTCCGGATTCATCTCCATCATGCGCGGCTGCAACAACTTCTGCACCTACTGCATAGTGCCTTACACCCGCGGACGCGAACGCAGCCGCGATCCTCAGAGCATACTCCGCGAAGCCGTCGACATGCAGGCCGCCGGATTCAGGGAAGCGACGCTGCTTGGGCAGAACGTCAACAGCTATCGCTTCGGGAGCAGCGGGCAGGCCGTAGGTTTTCCGGCCCTCATGGCGCTCGTGGCCGAGGCCGTGCCCGACATGCGCATCCGATTCACCACATCGCACCCGCGCGACATGGGCCTCGACCTCATCAGCGTCATCGCCTCCCACCCGAATATTTGCCGCCACATACACCTGCCGGCACAGTCGGGCAGCAACAGGATTCTGAAGCTTATGAACCGCGGATACAGCCGCGAGTCTTACCTGAGCCTGATTGACGACATTCGCAGCCGGCTGCCCGATTGCACCATCAGCACCGATCTCTTTTGCGGCTTTCATTCCGAGACGGAGGAGGATTACGAGGCCACGCTCGACCTCATGCGCCGCTCGCGCTTCGATGCGGCTTTCATGTTCAAATATTCGGAGCGGCCGGGCACTTACGCTGCCGGGCACCTGCCCGACGATGTGCCCGAGGACGTGAAGACGCTACGCCTGCAAAACATGATCAGCCTCCAGAACAGCCTGTCCGAAGAAAGCAACCGTCGCGACATAGGTTCCGTCGCGGAAGTCCTGGTCGAAGGCTTCTCTCGCCGCTCCGTCAAGCAGTTGGCAGGCCGAACCTCCGGCAACAAAACGGTGGTGTTCGACAAGCGCTCGGCCCGCATCGGACAATATATTAATGTAAGGATACTGGATGCAAGCTCGGCAACCCTCATAGGCGAAATAGCCGACTGAGGCCCGAATCCATTCTGGTGATCGCCGAATGCCCATTCTGGTGATCGCCGAATGCCCATTCGAGGGATCGCCGAATGCCCATTCGGGTGATCGCCGAATGCTCATTCGAGGGATCGCCGAATCGCAATTATGTAGATCGTTTAATGCTCATTATAGGGATCGTTTAATGGGCATTAAAGGGATCGTTTAATTACCATTAAAGGGATCGCCGAATGGGCATTAAACTGATCGCATAATGGCTACTCTTGAGCTCAATAATGGCTACTCTTGATCACAATAATGCCCACTATTGATCACAATAATGGGCATTACAGGTATTGCCGGGTTTATTTAATAGCCTTTATATCATCATAATGCAGGGTATACTCCTGTGCGCTGATGCTTGCCACTTCGCTCACGCCCGTGGGTAGCAATCCCGCCTCCATGCGTCGGCAAAGCTGGAGGTAGAAGGTTCGGCCCACAACATCTTCGTGTACGTGCAGATGCAGGGGGTTGCCCCTTTCCGAAGGCTCGGAAGCCAGCGCCGCCCAGTTGCGGCCGGCAAACATCGACAGTATGCGCCGGTCTTCCGAGCCACCCGGAACGGCGTGATTCATAGGCCGTGCAAAGTGCTTGACGGCTATGGCGGTTATCCGTCCGCCGCTTGCAATGCTGCGCCATTCCCGCCCGCCGAGCGAGATGGTGAGACCTGCATATAGCAGTCCCGCAAAGGCTATCAGCCTGACAACTATTCCCTTGAGGGGCACTAAGCCCGGAAACAGCATCAGCAGCATAGCCACAGCCGCAATGGCGTAGCATATAATGTGCATGCGCCTGTTGATGCAAAAAGCAAACATGTCGGGCTTGCTTTTATAATATGAGAACAGATCCTCGGGAAAGTGGTTTGTCATCTTGTTTATAAGTTTTAAGTCATATAAATCTCATTAGTAAAGTATAATATCCCAGGGTATGCAGCGGCCGGCATGCGCTCCGGCCCCCTTAGCGGTTGATGATATTGGTGCATCGCTCTGCCAGAATCTCCTCAAACTCGGCAAAAGCCTCGATGGATGCGAAGAAGCGGCTCTGAAACTCGTAACGTTTCCGGGCGGTGGTGTATAGAAGGACAAGCTCGCCGTCGTCCGAGTTCTTTTTATGCCACAGCTCTTTCACGTCGGCATAGCTCAGCCTCACCACATCCTTGCCCCTGGGGAATGAGAAGGCGCTGTCGCCCGTTTCAACAGGGCTGGGATTCTGCTGCGACTGCCTCGCATACATGTATCTTTTATATACAAAGGCCATATTAACCAGCGTGGCGGCAGCGAAGAGGAACAGGCTGAAGGGATACCTTAGCACCGTAAACTTCAGGACTATAAAATCATACTTAAACACTGCGAAAAGAACGCTAATCAGCACCAATGCAAGCACGGAATAGCAACTGTTATAGGCGAACTTCTCTTTGTAAATAAACGTTTGTTTCATTTCTCTGTAATTTATATTTGGGTTGATAATATATAATGTAGTCGCATGGGCTGCTGTCAGCTTCTGCTCACCTGCAGCCCCTCGTTCGACAGGCTCATCTCCACGAAGCGGGCGTTGGGATGCGTCGGGTTTGAACCGAGTATCCTTCGGATATGCCCCGCAGCCTCAGTATCTTTAGCGACTATGTAGAGGAAGCCTCCGCCGCCGGCGCCCGGCAGCTTGTATCCGAGGGCGTATGGGGCGATGGCCTCAATCAGCCGCTCAATGGCCGGAGGATTCACTCCCGCGTCGAGCGCCTTGTTCTGCTGCCATGTTTGCAGCACCAATCGGCCGTAGCGGCAGAAGTCGCCCTGCTGTATAGCCTCAAACATGGCCAGCGCATGTTGCTTCATGCATCCGAGCGTTCTAAGCGCAGGCGAGGAGTTGAGGAACATGCCGCGCACAATCTCGGCGAGTATCTCCCTTGCCGTCCGGGTGATGCCCGTGTAGTATAGCAGGTGGCAAGGCCTGTAAGCCGGGTCGGTGAAGATAGAATCGGGCAGCCATCGCACCAGCGGACTCTGATTGAAGCCGTCGGCTGTCTGGAGTAGCTTCAGCCCGTGCAGTACGCCTCCGAACTGGTCTTGCCATCCTCCGCCCGTTGTCAGCAACTGCTCGAGCAGCAGGGTTCGGTTGCCAATCTCGTTCTTGTCCCATCCCAGTCCGCAGCAGTCCGACAGCGCCGCGAGAGTAGTTGCCGCAAGTATAGAGCTCGTGCCCAGCCCCGATCCTGCCGGCACAGCCGACAGCAGCGTTATCTCGAGCCCCCCTCCGAAGTCCTTCAGCTGCTCTTCGAGCGAATCGAATCGGGCCTCAGCAAAAGCCGGAGCGAACCCGGCCAGCGCCAGCGCCGCTCGCGGAATGGAGAATGGCGAGCCTACCTTATTATAATGAGTAAGCTCCTCGCGCGTGCGTATCACCTCCGTCGCCCCGAGGTCAATCGATCGCAGCGTTATCTCGAATCGGGCCGACGGCTTAACGTACACTTGCAGCGGCGGCTGTCCGTTCAGCTCTATGGCCATGTTCACAACGTTGCCTCCCGCATAGAGGCAGTAAGGCGGAGTATCTGTCCATCCGCCGGCGAGGTCGATGCGCACCGGGCTTCGGGCCCATACTATCTGGTCGGCATAGATGCAGCGCCGTGGCGATTCGCGCCTTGCGGTCATGCCGGCAATCATTCCATTGCAGAGCAGTTCGAAGGCTTCCCGCTCTTCGTCCTCGTAAGGCAGCCCTGATATGCGCAAGGTTCGCGCCCTGAGCATGCGGTTGTGAATCTGCTTCATCACCGGAGCCTCATCGGGCAGCAGAGCCGGCGGCGGCAGTCCGGCTCCGGCATATTCGCGAGCAATATTGTCGAGGTCTATCTGGTAGAAAACACTTTTGTCGTGATTATAAGCAAGTGCAGGCAGATTGAGCCGTCGGAAGCCTTGCCGCTGATTAAAGAGCCTCCGCAAGTTACATTCGCGCATCAATCCCGCCGCCGACAGCTTGCGGGCAGCATCCCATACGGCTCGCCCTTCCTGCATGTCCGGTCGGTATATCATCCACTGCAAAACCAGGCCCAGCTCATCAACCGAGCCGCAAAGCGGAAACAGGCAAGCCTGCTGAATATCACCTCCGAATCCTTCCACAGCAATACCCCTTTCGGCCATCCAGCTATGCAAAGGCTTGCCCATGAACCGAGCGCCCATATCCATCGCCGGGCCCGCAAAGCTATCGTCGAAGCCATAAGGACGAGCAGCCCAGGCGCTCTCGCCCACCGGCACCACGTCTATGCATACGCCTGCCGGAAGCGCCATCTCCCAGTCATTCTCAGGCAGGCCCGTCAGTATGTGATGGTCCGACAGGCACCAGCGGCGGCCAACATGGCTGTTCTCAATCCATAGCTCCGAGTTGTACGATTGCAGGGCCACCTCCACCTCGGCGTTCTGCACAAACATGGCCGGGTGAGGCTTGATGTAGCGGTGCATTATGGCCCTCTGGTCGCGAACGATGTTCTGTATGGCCAGCGTTGATGATATAAGCTCGCGGCCCGTACCGAAGTGATAGAACTCGCCGCTGGTCAGCGGCACAATCTTCACCGACAGTGCGTTTATCTCCCGGTCGGCAATGCGCGGATTCCTTCCTAAGGCGCCTCCGAATTCGGAGTAGAGGTCATAGCTCGAAAGCTGCCCGGCGCCCTTGTGCGAGCGCTCAACCAGCGACCGTACAGCCCGGTCGCTCAGCAGCCATATCCCCACGTCCATAAGGAAAAAGTGCGTGCGCGCCAGTCCTCCCAGCTCATCAAGCGAAGGCTTCTGAAGCATATAATCAAGCTCCGAAGGATTATTTCTCGACGAAAGGAATACCCCGTGCCGTCCGGCCGTAATAGGGTCGCTCCAGAGCGCAAGGCAAACCACGTCGGCCTCCGGAATGGGCGGCAGCGCTGCCGTACGAATGTAAACATCGCCGCTCGCAATCAGGCAGTGATAAGCATCCGGCGCCTTCTCCATTATATCCTCGAAAAGAGGAAGCTGAAGCGAGAGCAAATCCTGGTTAAGCCGCTGCCCGCGCTCCCATCTGAACACCGGCACAGGCGTCAGAATCTTTCCCGAAGGAGCATAAGCGGGCAGCCGCCGGCTTTGTCCTCCGGCATGAATGATGATGCGCTTTTCGGCAGCCAGCCATTGGTAGAAAGGGATATCGGTTTCATGCTTGTGACATTCCTCAAGCAGCCATACGGCTCCCCCTCCCGAGCCAAGATGCCCGCTGGGAGGATCGGCATTGCAATAGAATTTATTGTCGTTCAGTCCTTCAAGTTCCCTGAAACATTCGGCCGGATTTGGCGGTAGCGAAATCAGCGTTCTCATTCCTGTGGCCTTTCCTTGGCTGAAGTATTACCTACCGGTAGCAGTTGCGGCCTGACGGGTATGCGGCCGTACTTGAGCCCGCGTTTCGAAAGGCCGGTAGCCGCATTGATGATATGGTCGTTGATAGCGTTAATGATGTGGGCAAGCCTCGACTGCAGCACCACCTCCTGCGATCCCATGTCGTTGATTTTGTAGAGCATGTCGATAGTGTCGGTCAGCTTGGTGAAGGCCACGTCGAGGTCGCTCCTGACCACCCTTATGCTTGCCTCATCGCTGTGGCGCATCACAGTTTTAACAGCAGTATGCAGAGTTTTGAAATCCTCGTTGGCCGCAATGAATTCCTTCAGCGGCTCGACCAGCTTCAGCGTCTCCACAAAGCCTGCGTACTCCGGCTGGCCGAGCTGTCCGACTATTGCGTCGCACATGCGCGTCTGCTCCTGGAGCTTAGCTTTGAGGATAGCCTTCTGTTTGCTGTAAACATTAGCGATAAGTTTAGTAGCAGCCTGCTGTGCATGCATGTCGGTGCCATACAGATGCGCCTCGGTGAGCAGCTTGAGGTGGAGTATGCTTCTCGAGCGCCTGATTGCCGCCTCCTTCACCCGTTTTGTTTTATCCGTACGTTTTTCGCGCTTGTTAACCGCCAGCTCTTTCTCAAGCAATTCTTTAACAGCATTAAAAGGCACTCGCAGCAGAATAATGCTAATGATATTCTTAGCCTGTTCCTCAATGAGAGTTTCATAAAAGTGAATATGATCATCGTTGCGCAGAAAGCGCAACACCATGCTATGTCCAACAATCAATCTTTCCATTTTCCTTGGTATTATATTTGTTTAGAAGAGATATGCAAATATATGAGATAATTTGATTGCACCAAATCAGAAATGCCTGCCGGCGTACAACGCAGGCCGCAACCAACCCGTATTATCGAATGTATGCAAGAGGCTCGTAGGGGTCGAATATTTTCGACCTGATCCTATCCGAGGTCATGGAGGTCAACCAAACTCAGGTGAAGCACATATATAAATGAGAGAAAAGCAGCAGCAGGGAGGCATGCGTGGCGAAATTCCGGGCTTAGGGCTTCTAAGATTTTTTAAGAGAATGATGTTTGCGCAATATTCTTTTTGTATAATTCAACCGATATAACATCCGGCATAGCATAATTATCAAAGATTAGGAAGCTGCGATAGAAACATTCATAGAGCAAATAGATACAAAAGCGCAGGCGGGAATGACGTTTTGTTCGCGATTCAAAAAAAAAGTATCGAAAAAGTTGGCCAATTAAAATATTCTATATCTTTGCCCACGATAAAAAAATAATAGCATGAAATTCCAAACGTACACAGGTTA
>JAITGS010000114.1 GCA_031280435.1 Tannerellaceae bacterium
TTCGACGTTCTCTGCCAAATCCTGAACGGCCTTCGCCTCAGCGCAGTCGACCAAACCGAAATCGACCTGCTGGATGCATCCATTGAGATCATCAATTCTACCACCGATCAGTTTACAACTATCGCCAACCGTCGCCTGGGCACCACTGCATCTAAAACAGACGACGGGAAAAAGGATGAGAATACCCAAACTTCCGACACCCAGACCCCGGACACAAGCCCAACGCCTGCTCCGGACACTTCCGACCAGAATCCCTCCGACGAACCGCACCACCTCGACCCCGGCGAGCACCCGGCCATGGGGGAATGACGGGGGCATCATCACCTCCGGCAAAAGCGTTATCAAAGCCTTTGCCGTACAATAGCAAGCCGGTTATAGGTTGAAAATAAGGGAAGAGCCGTCGGACTGATACTCCGGGCGGCTCTTTTCCTTTTTATGGGCTATGACTAAAAGATGATATAACACTTTGCTACGTTTTCCGGCTGTTGAAAAAAAAAGATGCAAGCAAAGGAGGCCCATTATTGCTGTATTCAAAGCAAAAACATACATTTGCGAACAATTTGGCTGGACACATGACCGATCACCGCAATGAGTTATTAAATAATTTCGAAAGGAGAGTTTACGAATTACTTGGGCTTTGCGACAGGCAAAGAAAGCGAATCGAGGAGCTCAAGGAACTTGTGGTCGCAAAAGACAAAGAACTTCAGGAGGCCAGCAGGCTTGCCGAAGAATGGAAGGCCAGGTACAACGATTTGCTGACAGCGCGGGTGGTGGCTACCGACGATACGTCGATGCGAAACGCCAGGAAGCGGTTGGCGGATTTAGTCAAAAAGGTTGACAGGTGCATTGATTTACTGAAAAGCGAATAACCCATGGACGAAGAATTTGTGATAAAAGTAGATATAATCGGATATAAGTTCCCGATGCGTATACCACGGAAGGATGAAGGATTTGTGAGGGAGGTGGCAAAGCAGATAAACATTAAATACGATCGTTACAGAGGCAGATACGCCAAGGATGCCGGTGAAACCGAATGGCTTGCCATGACGGCTTTCACGCTTTCGAAAGAGCTGCTGCTGGCGTCCGATCGCAACGATACGGCTCCTTATGAAGATAAAATACGGCAAATGACGGCCCTGCTGGAAAAGTATCTCAATGAACACAACGACTAAAAATCCGGCCGGGCTTCAAAATCAACGACAGTACGGCAAAGCGGCGATGTGGGGATTTGTGATTATTAATATAAACTGAATTAAAGGTGTAGAAAAACATGCTTACAACAATTATCATAGCAATAGCAACATTCATTACAGGAGCCGGATTGGTCTGGACGGCGATGAAATATATGCTCAAAACCAAATGCGAGCATATTGTGAGGGAAGCTGAGAAGGAAGCGGAAACTATAAAGAAGGCCAAGATGCTTGAGGTGAAAGAAAAGTTCATACAGCTCAAGGCTGAGCTTGAAAAGCAAACATCATCGCGCAACTCCAAGCATCAGTCGGCCGAAGCCAGGCTGAAGCAGCGCGAACAGTCGCTCAACCAGAAGCAGGAAGAGCTCCAACGCAAAAACAATGAGCTCGACGGCATAAAAGAAAACCTGGGCGCACAGTCGGAGATAATAGAGAAAAAGAAAACGGAACTCGACAAGCTGAAGGCCAAGCAGGTGGAACAGCTCGAAGTCCTGTCCGGACTCTCGGCCGACGAAGCCAAGGAACGCCTGTTCGAATCAATGAAGGAAGAGGCTAAAACGCAGGCTTCATCCTTTATAAACGAAATCATGGAAGAAGCGAAAATGACGGCCAACCGCGAAGCCAAACGGGTGGTGATTCAAACCATACAGCGGGTGGCTACGGAAACGGCAATTGAGAACTCCGTGACTGTGTTTCATATTGAGTCGGACGAGATAAAAGGCAGGATCATCGGCAGGGAAGGACGCAACATACGCGCTCTGGAAGCTGCTACCGGGATAGAGATTGTTGTGGACGATACTCCGGAAGCCATCGTACTGTCGGGCTTCGACCCCGTGCGGCGCGAAGTGGCCCGCCTGGCACTGCACCAGCTCGTGCAGGACGGCCGCATACATCCGGCACGCATAGAGGAGATAGTGAACAAAGTGCGCAAGCAGGTGGAAGATGAGATAATAGAAACCGGCAAGCGTACGGTTATAGATATGGGCGTCCACGGCCTGCACCCGGAGCTGATCAGGCTTATCGGCAAGATGAAGTATCGCTCCTCCTACGGGCAAAACCTGCTGCAACATGCTCGCGAAACGGCAAACCTTTGCGCCGTGATGGCCTCGGAGCTTGGGCTCAACCCCAAGAAAGCCCGGCGCGCCGGACTGCTGCACGACATAGGCAAGGTGCCCGACGACGAGCCCGAACAGCCGCACGCCATCCTCGGCATGAAGCTGTGCGAGAAGTTCAAGGAGCGCCCCGACATCTGCAATGCTGTGGGAGCTCATCACGACGAGGTGGAGATGCAAACCTTGCTTGCACCTATCGTTCAGGTGTGCGACGCCATATCCGGCGCTCGTCCGGGCGCTCGTCGAGAAATAGTGGAGGCCTACATCAAGCGGCTGAACGACCTCGAAAAGCTGGCCCTGTCCTATCCCGGAGTGGCCAAGACATACGCTATCCAGGCCGGCCGCGAACTGCGGGTAATAGTCGGCGCGGACAAGATAGACGATAAGGAAACGGAAAACCTCTCGAACGAAATCGCCAAGAAGATTCAAGACGAGATGACCTATCCGGGCCAGGTGAAAATCACCGTGATCAGAGAAACCAGGGCTGTTAGCTACGCCAAATAAAAGGACTCCGCGTAAAGACAGTGAATCTGCTGATCGAACAGGGTAATTCCTCGGCCAAGGTTGCCATATATAATAAAGGTGTAATAGAGGCTTCGTTCGTGTACGATAAATTCGATACGGCCGCGATGGAGCCGCTCTTTGAGCTATATAGCCTGAGATACGGAATAATGTCGTCGGTTATAGAGCCCGACGAGGCTCTGAAGGCCGAGCTCGGCCGCCGCCTCGAGCGCTTTGTGTGGCTCGACGAGCATGTGCCGACTCCCGTTAGCGTTAGCTATAAAACGCCCTCGACGCTGGGAAAAGATCGGCTGGCCGCCGTTGTAGGAGCCTTCCACACTAAGCCCGGCCGCAATTTGCTGGTCATAGATGCGGGCACTGCCATCACCTACGACCTTGTGGATTCGACCGGCCTGTACCTCGGCGGCAACATATCCCCCGGAATGAACATGCGCTTCAGAGCCCTGCACAACTATACCTGCCAACTGCCGCTGGTAGACGAATCCGAGGGCGATGTGCCTCAGATAGGCGATAGCACGGAGACGGCAATACGGGCAGGAGTGGTGAATGGGATAGCCTTTGAGATGGACGGAATGATAAACAGACTGCGAACACGCTATCCCGACCTTTTTATTTTTTTAACAGGAGGCAATTCGTTTTATTTTGCAGGACGCTTAGAAAATGGCACCTTTGCGGATATTAATTTAGTGCTGACAGGATTAAATAGAATCTTAGAATATAATGTTGAGAATTAATAGAAATATAGCAATCATCGTACTCTCCCTCGCAATTATTCCCATATCTCTATCGGGGCAAAACAATACAAGTTCGCCGTACACACGATACGGATACGGCGCCTTGGCCGATCGCTCTTTTGGAGCCGGTCGCGCAATGGGAGGCATAGGGTACGGCCTTCGTTCCAACAAGCAAATCAATCCGATGAACCCTGCATCCTATTCAGGCATGGATTCGTTAACGTTCCTTTTCGATTTCGGCATATCAGGCCAGATGTCGTGGTTTAGCGACGGTGTCAATACCGACCTCAACAGAAACGGCAATCTGGAGTACATTGCGATGCAGTTCCCCGTTCACCGCCGGGTAGCGCTCAGCTTCGGCTTATTGCCGTATTCGTATGTAGGTTATCTTTTCGGAGCACATACTCCCGGAGCCAATCCATATACCGAGAGCTTCGTAGGCAAAGGCGGATTAAACGATGTGTACGGAGGATTGTCAATAGATATATGGAAGAAGCGTCTTTCATTGGGAGCCAACGTAGGCTACTTGTTCGGCAACCTATCGCACGTACAGACATTGTACTTCGATTCGGAAGTAAAGGAAGCATCGGCATCCGAGCGAACGCAATCGCTTACGGTGAACGACATCAAGTTCGACTTCGGACTTCAATACACACATCCGATCAGCCGCTCCGAACATTATACGGTTGGCCTAGCCTTCTCGCCCGGCAAACAACTGAGAGCTACCTCGTCGGACATAAGCAAGACCGGCAGCCTTGCAGGCGACACAGTAAGCATATCCAATCAGGTGTTCGACATAGCAAGCTCCTTAGGATTCGGACTATCGTATGTGAAGCAAAATAAGCTGACTTTAGCAGCCGACTTCCTGTACCAACCCTGGAGCGGAGCCAGATTCTTTGATAACACCGGTCAATTTCAGAATCGCATGCGAGCAGCCCTCGGCCTTGAGTACATAAAAGATTATTCGAGTCGAAATTTCTTTAACAAAACCCGATACAGAGCGGGAGTACATTACGGAAACTCGTATTTGCAAATAAACAATAAGGGCTATAACGAAATAGGAGCAAGCTTCGGATTAGGCATTCCGCTGATAGATAACCGTTCGTTGCTCAATATAGGATTTGAATACGTACAGGTGAAACCGGAAGTAAAGACATTGATCGACGAAAGATATTTCCGCATCACAATTAATTACACCTTTAATGAAGGGTGGTTTTATAAGTTCAAAGTAGATTAAATGATTAAATAAAACATTCAAATAAATACGATTATGAAAATAAGAACATGGATAATAGTGGCCGGATTAAGCAGCATTATCTCCGGCGTGTATTCTCAGAAAGGAGTAGATAACGGTACCAGATTCGGCTCAGGCGCCGATAGTGTTAATTGCATTAAGAACGTGAGTTTGTTCTCCTCGTATGCAAAGACCAACAACTTCAAAGACGCTCTCGAATTTTGGAATTTAGCATACACCGAATGTCCCGCAGCAACCAAAGACATCTACCTCTACGGAGTGAGAATCGTGGGCTGGCAAATCGACAGCGAAACAGATGCAGCCAAGAAAGTCGCTTTGATAAACGATTTGATGACCGTGTACGACAAGCGCATCAAATACTTCGGCGATGACCCCAAGTACGGAAAAGACTGGATTGTCGGACGCAAAGTGCTCGACTACTTCCAGAGAATGGGCGAAAAGGCCGACTCCAAGCTCATCTACGGCTGGACAAAAGAAGCCATAGACGAATATCAGGATAAGACAGACCTGCTTGCCCTCTCGTATTATCTGATGGCATCCAACCAGATTATGCTGGCCGACCAGTCGCACAGGGAAACTTACATTCAAGACTATCTGAAAATCTCGGCTATCATTGATAAGCAAATAGCCGCGGCTGCCGACGAGAAAGACAAGGAAGCTCTCCTCACCACCAAAGCCGGATTCGACAACGGATTCGCCAACAGCGGTGCGGCCGACTGCGAAACCCTGCAAAGCATCTATGCTCCAAAGGTGGAACAAAACAAGGAGAACCTCGAAGTGCTTAAAGAAGCTATCTCGCTGCTGAGACGCATGCGCTGCAACGAAATCGAAGCCTATTTCACAGCCGCTACATACGCTCACAAACTGGCTCCAACAGCTGAATCCGCCAGAGGACTTGCCCGTAAAGCTATACGCGACAAAGACTACGCAGCAGCCGTACCCCTCTTTGAAGAAGCAGCCGGCATGGAAACCGACGCTATCGTACAAGCCGAAGACTACTACGTTATCGCCGCCATGCTGAACGACCAAAAGAACTACTCGCGGTCAAGGCAATACTGCCAGAAAGCAATCGAGGCTAATTCCAATTACGGCGCGCCATACCTCCTCATCGGACAAATGTACGCGGCCACCGCAAGCTCCCTCTATCCAGACGATCCCGTGCTGAGAAAAACCGTTTACTATGCCGCAGTCGACAAGTTCGCAAGAGCAAAACAAGTTGACCCATCCGTAAGCGATGACGCCAACAAGCTGATCAATACGTACAGCAACTACTTCCCAAGCTCCGAAGAAATATTCATGCATCCCGATCTTGAAAAGGGAAGCGCTATCACTGTCGGAGGATGGATTGGCGAACGAACAACCGTCAGATAACAATGTGAGTTTTTCTTTAAAATTTCATACACTACCCGGAAGCATAGCTTTCATCATGACAATGATGATTGCTGTGCTTCTTTTTATTCCGGCCTGTTCGGGGAAAAAGCAGGAGGTGGTTGCCGTTGCTTTCGACCCTGAAAACTCTTATACTGCGAAAACAACCGACGTCGCATCGCTGCTGTCAGACTCCGGCGTCACCCGATACAGGGCCGAAGCCGACCTTTGGCTCATGTACGGCAAAGCAAGCGAACCTTACTGGTATTTTCCCGAAGGCATTTATATAGAAAAGTTCGACACCCTTTTCAACGTCGAGGCAATGATAAAGGCCGACACCGCCTGGTTTTACGAAAAGCAGGAGCTGTGGAAAGGTACGGGAAACGTTGAAATGAGAAGCTTGGAAGGCGACTATATCTCATCCTCCGTTATATACTGGGATCAGAAAGCGCACAAAATATACTCCGATCGCTTCACCCTCATCGAACGGGACGGCCGAACCATACGCAGCCAAAATGGCTTTGAGTCCGACGAAGCCCTCTCATACTATCATCTCTACAATTCTTCAGGCAATCTGCTTTTTGAAGAGGCGGCGCAGGATTCCCTCGCGGTCACATCCGAAGAACCTTAAGGATCCTCATCTGTTGCCGTTTGCCGCATCGCGGGCAACTCATTGATTACTTTGTCTTAAGCTCCAATGACCTCATGCGCCCTTTTCCTTCCAATACGATTTTATCCGGATAAATCTTCACGATTCCAAAAGCATTATCATCCTTGGTTTCAACCATACCTTCTAACGTAATACAGGGAAGATTTTTATAATACGCAAAACGTCCCTCATGATCATGCCCGGAAAAAACGGCTTTCACGCAGGTATAATTTTCGATAAGGCTCAAGGTTTCCATGTTGTTTAAAGCGCTAAGCTGCGATTCGGGCCAAAGCGGATGATGGGAAAATATCAATACATTGTCGCCAGACTGTTCGGCTTTCATTAAAATCTCATTCATCCATTCCAACTGTTTTCGGCCGATTCCGCCATTCCAACTCTCTCCTTGACTACCATTCTTTGCTTTTATATGGTTCAGCATGACTGATAATTCCTGCTCTTTTTCTGTTCCCGCAATATTTGCATAAGAGGAAATTTCATTTGTGTTCAGGATAATAAATATCCAGTTCTCTTTTTTGAAGGAGTAATAGTCCGACGGCATGCCAAGTTTTTCGTACAGAATTTGATTGCTGCTCACCTCATTATAGTCATGATTGCCCGTTGTGTTGTACACTCTGTTGTCCAAATGATTCAAACGAACGAGCACGCAATCAAGGTCGGCCAAACGGCGATCTACAAGATCTCCCAGATTAATTGTAAACTGAACTTGTTGCGCGTTCAGATAATTTGTGCAACTATCTAATTTGCTTAGCGAATTTCTGTAAAATCGGCTTCTACCCGGCTCGCAATCGGCATATTGGATGTCGGCAATCAAACCGAATGTGATAAGCGGGGTGCCGTGTTGGGCTGATAGATTCATAAAGAAAAAAACCAAAAAGAATAGGGTTATAAGTATGTTTTTCATGTCGATAAATATATTTGTGAAGCAATATTGAAGCATAAGATATACATCAAATCCCAAAGGCTGCCCATGATTTCAGTAATCCTTCTGCGCATCTGTCCTCTTTCGCAAGCTGAATTCGCATCCGCAATACTGCTGATTGTAAAAGCCGTGCGTTCGCAAAAGTTCTCGCCGCCGCTCGCTCAGGCCGCCTTTTCGCCAGTTTTTTTCATAGAAGCTAAGGCCGGGATACTGTGCGGCGGCCCAATGACCGGCTTCATTTATATGATCGAGATTTTTTTGTCGCGATGCGGCAAGCGTGGTTGCAAATGATTTTATGCCTCGTGCGGCTGCGAGATCGGCCGTTGCCAGCAAGCGCATCCTGAAACATTCGCGGCAACGCAGGCCGCGCTCGGGCTCATCTTCGAGACCTTTTATGCGCTCAAGCCAAAGGTCGTGCGATGCATCGCCGTCGACTACTTCAAGTCCCAGCGAAAGCGCATAGCGCGAACATTCCTGCCGGCGGATTTGATATTCGACTTCGGGGAAAATGTTTGGATTGCAGTAAAACAAAACGGGGCGGATCCCGTTGGCCATCAGCCATTCGATCACCGCCGCCGAGCATGGGGCGCAGCATGTATGTAGCGCCAATGTTAGCATCCGAAGGTCAGGAGCAGCGTATGGATCGCCCTACTTTCAGTATGGTTGTTTGAGTGATGTTGTTGAGTTCGCAAAGGCGGCTCACCGAAATTCCGTGCTTGCCGGCTATGCTTCCGAGGGTGTCGCCTGCCTGGATTGTGTAATAGGACGGCTCCGACAGATCGCGGCCGACGGCGGCCGAAGCTATAATCTGCTTGCCGGCAGGCTGAACCGTGGGCGTTGTTGCTGTTTTAGCCTTAGGCGCCGCTTTGGGTTCCGCTTTGTTTGCAGCCACAATCGCGGCGCTTCCTCCTTTACCTATTCCGCATCGCAGGGCGCGACCTACGCGCAAAGTGGCCGACGCGCTCAGCCCGTTCATCCGGCGAAGCTCGCCGACGCTTGTGCCGTAGCGGGCGGCAATGGCGCCGAGCGTATCGCCGCTCTTAACTATATGGTAGAGAATTTGTTCCTCGGTGGCGGTATAAATGTTGGTATTGCGGCCGTTAAGGGCTATGTTGCGGAACACGTAGGAATCTTGATAAGGCATTCCGGTTTCGAAGTCAATCAGGTCGGACGGATTCATGGCCTGCCCCAGGAAGCGGGTTTCGAAGTGCAGATGCGAGCCTGTGGATCGTCCGGTATTGCCGCCGAGAGCTATGGGCGAGCCTGCACGGACTATGTCGTTTACCTCTACTAAGCTTTTGGAAAGATGCCCGTATACCGTTTCCAGACCGTTTGGATGCCTTACCACCAAGTAGTTACCATATCCTCTCCGTTCGAAGCTGCGGATACGGACTTTTCCGGTGAATACTGCATAAACCGTATCGCCAACTTGCAATTTCAGGTCTATTCCTCTGTGCATTCGCCGCCGCCGCGGGCCATAAAGCGACGTCACCCGGACGGAATCTTTCAATATAGGCATCACAAAAGCCTTGAAATCAATTATACAGGTATCGGGAAATACAATTTGCGTTGTATCGGCTCTGAATGGGTCAACCCAGCGGGTGTTCCAGGTCGAGCCGTAAAGATCGTCGGCCGGATAGAGAAGATCTTCCTCTTCCTCAAGCAGTAATTCTTCTGTTGTCTGGATTTTGTCGAGCGACACGTTCATGCGCGTGTCTTTGTCTGCAATCAGCACCTCTTCCGCCGGTTCCTGTGCCGGGATTTCTTCAGTCGTCTGTCCGTATAACATAGGAGTTGAGAGGCTTATAGCAAACAGAACGGCGAACAATAAAATAATTTTCATTCTTGTACTCTTATTTTGTTTTGTGCCTTTTATCATGTCTAACAGATAATAAAACACGTTGTTACTTAATCAGTGGCCACAAATATCTGAAATTTAAGTATTGCATCCAAAGCCTGATTACGAAAAAAAACTAAAAATACTTTAACACTTCACTTTTCCTTCTCAACTGTCCACGTAAATTTCCCTCATAGATTCTCCCTTTCCTGCCATTATGTCATCTGCAAACCGGGCTTATTTCCGCTCCCGATCCGGGCTGAAATCTGCCCCCAAAGCCTCATTTCACTGTTTGGCGGTATAAGATAAAAAGCTAATACTCTTGCTATTAGAAATTGCACTTTGGGCCCAAAAAATTCTTATAGGAATTTTCTAAAATTCTTATAGGAATTTTTCAAAATGATCAGTGGAATTTTTTTTAATTCCTATAAGAATTTTTCTTAATGCCGGTAGAACTTTTTTGAGCCGCACTTCGCCTCGCTTGGATAGCAGGGGGCTATGCCAAAATGACGCATTTTTTCGGATGAACCATAAGTGCGATTTAGCCGCCATACGGATTTATTTTGCTCCGTATATAGCGGCTAATGGTACAGTTCTTCCTTTTTTACTTTCACGATGTTGCCGAATGTAGCCAGGCCGCTCATGTCGATCTTGCGGGCATTGCCTACGATTGTATAAACAATGGGGCGGCCTTGTATGTTTTCTTCGTAAAAGTCAACAATATCCGACATTGCCATGCGAGGCAATTGCTCCATCAGGGCCATGTTGGGATCGGCGGAATAGCCCTCGTTTATCATTGAGGCCACGCGGCCCGGTATGCGCCTGAAGCTGGGATAATCAGAGCCTATTTGGTTGATAATGGACTGTTTAACAGCGGGCAAGCGTTCGGGTTTGACGGGCATGTTGCGCAACAAACTGTCGAGCACCCTAAGGGCGTCGGTGGCTTTATCGTTCTGAGTGGAAAGCATGGCGGTGAACGAGCCGGGCTTGTTGCTTATGTTCATCGGAAGCTGGGAGTATCGGCCCTGGGCTATGTAGGCATAGGAGCGAAATTCGCGTATCTCCTGAAACATTATCGACGACATATCTCCTCCGAAATAACCTGAAAACAAGCGAGATGCATGGCGGGAAGTCTCGTCCGGACGCGGAGCGCCGCCTTTCACATAGCAATAAATGATGCTTTGCACGGCGTCGGGAGCGTCGCATAAGTATACGGTTGGGGCTTCGTAATCGGAGAGCAAGCGATAGAAGGGCGAGGCCGAGGCTTGGGTTACCCGGTCGAGCCTCAGGTGCTTGCGGGCCGATTCGGCAACGGCTTCGGGCGACAGTGTGCCGCAATAATGCAGATCGCAGGAAACGCGGACGACTTCCTGCAATATGGCGAGCAAATCTTTGCCTTTCATCTTGGATATGTCCTGAAGCGACAGCTTGTTGAGGTAGGATGACTTGTCGCCGTACCTGACTTTTTCGAGCAAGGCCTGCGCCAAGCTTTCGGTTGACTTGAAAAAGGTGCGTTTCATTATCTTTTCTTCGTCCGTCAGTTGTTTCATTTTCCGGTCTTCCGGCTTGGCGCTTTGCAGGAATGATGAAACCAAGGCTATTGTTTGGCTGAAATTGGCATCGAATCCGCCTATGTGCACAACGAAGCGGTTGTTATCTACTTCAAAGGAAAGTGCGCTGCCGAGCGTTTGAAGTTGCCCGCGGAACTCGTCGAAACTCAATTCCGCAGTGCCGAGCAGCGGCAGGTATGAGGTGAGCTGCACAAGGGCGGGCTGCTCTATCTTGCCTATCCCGAAGGATATGTCGAGAGTGAAAATGTCGTTCACCGGGTTGGCCGAAGCGTACAGGGTGACCAGCGGCGAGAGGCGCATGATGTTAACGTCTTGCTCGAAGTTGAGAAAGCGTGGCTGAGTTTCCTTCACCGGAAGCGTGGCCAGCCGGCGGGCGTATTCGGAGTAGGCCTCTGTATTTCTGGGTATAACGGGGCGGAAGTTGGGCTTGGGCAGATTGTCTTTTGGATATTTTCCTGTCTTTTTGGTAACGTACAGATAGTCGTCGGCAAAGTATTTGCAGGCCACCTGCACTATGTCGTCTTTGGTGAGCCGGTCTATTCGCTCGGTTTCCTTCAGGTAGCTATCCCAGGTTTTGCCTTGCGAGAAGAGGGCGATCATCATTTCGGAGCGGGAACTTATTTCTTCGAGCCGCGATGCATATTTGCGCTTCTGCTCGAGCTTGAGGCTGTTGAATATCTCATCGCTGAAATCGCCTGCCTTCACCCTTTCGAGCTCTCTGCGGATGAGGCCTACGGCATTGTCGACCGACTGAAACACAAGCTTCGGAATGGCTATGAGGGCTATGATGCCGGCATCGTTAAAGTTTTCGTTCATGGTCATTGCCGCCATAAGTTTGTGGTTTACCATCAGCTTGTCGAAGAAGCCGGTGCCGTTGCTGTTGTTAAGCAGTCCGGTAACAATGTTCAGCGCTGCCTGGTCGGGATGATTGGCCGGCACGCCGCGGAAGGCATATCCTGCGCCGGATACTATGGGGACGGGGAAGCGTATCCGGAACCTCTCTTCGCCGCTGAACGGGGGAACGGGCTCGGTTACGGCAACGGGAGCCTCGCCGCGGCGTATGCGCGAGAAGGCGGCTTCGAGTATGGGCAGCGTTGTTTCCGGATCGAAGTCGCCGCTCAGTATAAGGCCCATGTTGGAGGCTACGTAATGCTTCTCGAAGAAGTCGCGCATGTCCGACAGCCGCGGATTCTTAAGGTTCTCCGTGCTGCCTATGATGGGATATGCATAAGGATGCGGATGGAAGAAGCGGGACAGCAGGCTGTCGATGGCATCGCGTCCTACAACATCGCCATACATATTCTTCTCCTCATAAACCGTTTCGAGCTCGGTTTGGAACATGCGGAACACGGGATTGATCAGCCGCTCGCTGTTGAGTTCGGCCCATTGTGCTATGTATTGCGGCGAGAAGGTGTTGTAATAAACCGTATAGTCGAACGATGTGCTCGCATTGAGCCGTGTTCCTCCGTAGCGCGAAATCAGACGGTTGAATTCATTGGGGATAACATAGTCGGCGGCCTGTATGCTCAGCTCATTGATCTCCGTTTGTATGGCAGCGCGCTCTTTGGGGCTGACGGTTTGCGCCAGCCTGTCGTAGCGTTCGGATATGGAGTCGAGGAACACCTTTTCGGCTTCGTAATCAACGGTGCCTATCTTATCGGTTCCCTTAAACATGATGTGCTCAAAGTAGTGCGCTATGCCGGTGTTGGGCGAATCTTTGGCTCCGGCTCTTACAACCACGGCTCCGAATATTTTGGGCTGGCTGTGGTCTTCGTTCAGCCAAACGGTCATGCCGTTGCTCAGCGTGTGCGGCAATACCTTAAGCGGCTCGGCCATCTGTGCCGACATTATGTTGCCGCATGAAGACAGTAATGCCACGGTCAGTAGTCTGTTCATGTGTTGACGACGCCTTAGCGGTTGCCTATAAGGTCGAATCCCGTATAAGGAACCAGGGCGGCGGGGATGCGTATTCCTTCCTTAGCTTGATTGTTCTCCAGCAGAGCGGCCACTATGCGCGGGAGGGCCAGGGCGCTTCCGTTCAGGGTATGGCACAGAAGGTTCTTCTTCGAGCTATCGCGATAGCGGCATCTGAGCCTGTTGGCCTGGAAGCTCTCGAAGTTCGACACGGAGCTGACTTCCAGCCAGCGCTTCTGCGCGGCCGAATACACCTCAAAGTCGAAGGTCAGGGCCGACGTGAAGCTCATGTCGCCTCCGCACAGACGCAGCATCCTCCAGGGCAGCTCCAGCTTTTCCACCAGAGCCTGCACATGGGCCGTCATAGCCTCCAAAGATGCATACGAACGCTCCGGAAGGTCTATGCAAACAATCTCAACCTTGTCGAACTGATGCAGGCGGTTCAGCCCGCGTACATCCTTGCCGTACGAGCCGGCCTCCCTGCGGAAGCAGGCCGAGTAGGCCACGTTACGCCGCGGAAGCTCGTTCTCATTAAATATAATATCGCGATATATGTTCGTCACCGGTATCTCGGCCGTAGGAATCAGATAGAGGTCGTCGGCCGTTGCGTGATACATCTGCCCCTCCTTGTCGGGCAGGTTGCCGGTGGCATAAGCCGATGCGGCGTTCACAACAAAGGGCGGCTGAATCTCGGTATAGCCTGCCTCAACGGCGCTGTCGATAAAGAAATTGATTAGCGCTCTTTGCAGCCGGCTGCCCTTGCCCTTGTAAACCGGAAAGCCTGAGCCTGTGATTTTCACGCCCAGCTCAAAGTCTATCAGGTCGTATTTGGACGCAAGCTCCCAGTGCGGAAGCGCATGTGCGGGGTCGAGCTCCGGAATCCGGCCGCCTTGCCGTTCCACAACATTGTCGTCGGCTCCCTTTCCTTCGGGAACGGATTCGTGAGGAAGGTTAGGAATTTGCTCGAGTATCTCGCGTATAGTATTCTCGCTCGAGGAGCGAATCTTTTCGCTTTGTTCAATCTTGTTTTTAACGTTAGCAATCTCCTCGCGTATTGTTTCGGATTCTTCAGCCTTGCCTGGCGATTGTATTGCCCGGCGGAGTTCTTCGGAGAGTGTCTTTAGCGTGCTACGGTTTTCTTCTTCACGTTGCTGGTAAAAGCGCCGCATGTCGTCATGACGGAGAAGCTCCTCAATTTTCACCTCCGCCTCATAATGCTTCTTTGCCAGCTTGCGGATAACATCTTCACGATTCTCGGAAATAATTTTTACGGTCAGCATGTCTGATTTAATATTTTTATTGAAACGACGCAAAGGTACAGAATAATTTCGGCTAAATAATATACATACACCTGCTTGAGCTGTATTGCCTGGGGATGATAGCTGCGATGCCGGAGTATGTAACATTGGCGCTTACTGATGCGTCTGTATAAGTGGAGTATGAGCCTGGCTTGGGGAGGTCGTTAATTATTCTTAAGCTGTTTGGACAACAAAAATATTGCTCTACTTTTGTCGCGATGTATTATATTACTAGCACACCTTAAAGTAAATTCATGATAATCAAGTTAAGAAACATAAACAAGACATACTATTCGGGAGCTCCGCTCCATGTACTGAAAGGCATAGACCTCGATATTAAGAAAGGCGAGATGGTTTCAATCATGGGCGCATCCGGCTCGGGCAAATCTACCTTGCTGAATATTTTGGGCATACTCGATACTTATGATACGGGCGAATATACTCTTAGCGGCAACCTTATTCGCGATCTGAGCGAGAGCCGTTCGGCCGAGTTCCGCAACCGTATGATAGGCTTCATCTTCCAATCCTTTAATCTTATAGCTTTCAAGAATGCTATGGAGAACGTTGCCCTGCCCCTTTACTACCAGGGTATGCGACGCAAGAAACGTAACTCCGTTGCCATGGACTACCTCGAAATGGTAGGGCTGCGCGACTGGGCCGATCACTTGCCGAGCGAGCTCTCCGGGGGACAGAAGCAGAGGGTGGCCATCGCCCGCGCTCTCATTGCGAAACCTCAGGTGATTCTTGCCGACGAGCCTACGGGAGCCCTCGACAGCGTTACGACGGTTGAGGTCATGGAGCTGCTCCGCAAGGTGAACCGGGAGGGAATGACCATCATTATCGTAACCCATGAGCAGTCGGTTGCCTCTGTGACGGACCGCATCATCCGCCTCAAAGACGGCATCATTGAGAACATAGAATATAACAGCAGCCATGTTTGATTTCGACGATCTGCGAGAGATATGGGGGACGATGCAGAAGAACAAGCTACGTACCTTCCTCACAGGATTCTCCGTCGCATGGGGAATCTTCATGCTCATAGTGCTTCTGGCGGCGGGCAACGGGCTTCGCAACGGAATCGCTGCCAACTTTGAGCGGTGGTCGCTCAATATGGTCGAGATCTGGCCCCGATACACCACCCTCCCTTACGATGGGCTGCCGGCCAACCGACGGATAGAATTTACCGTTCGTGATGTGGAGGCGATCAAGGCATATTTCCCTGAGATCGACAGAATCTCCGGCATCAACTATCGCAGCGATACTATCTCCTTCGGAAAAGAATACCTTACCGGAAGAGTGCGGGCCGTATACCCCGACTTCAATCAAATTCAATACATGCCCATTGAGAAAGGTAACGGACGCTTCCTCAATGAGCCCGACATGAAGGAGCGCAAGAAAGTGATTGTTATCACTCCCCGAATGGTCGAAGTGCTTTTCCGCGACTCCGTGGCTGCGCTCGGGCAGTATGTTAAGCTTGGAGGAGCGATGTTCAAGGTTATAGGCATCTATAAAACCGAGGAGGGCAACAGCGACAGCCCTGCATTCATCCCCTTCACTACCGGACAGATGCTCTTCGACCGCGGATACAGGATAGGCGACATCGACTTCACCGTTAGCGGCATCAACACCGAGGCTGCCTCCCTCGACTTCGAGAAGCGCCTCCGGGCATACATGGCCCGCCTGCATCGCTTCGACCCCGAAGACAAGAACGCCATGGGACTCTTCGACATGGGCAGGCAATTCCGCATGTTGCAGGGAATGAACAACGGCATAGCCCTCTTCATCTGGATCATAGGCATAGGAACGCTGATGGCGGGCATAGTCGGCGTCAGCAACATCATGCTTATCACCGTCAGAGAGCGCACCCGCGAGCTCGGAATCCGCAAAGCCTTAGGCGCAAAGCCGGGTTCCATACTTAAGCTCATCATCGTTGAATCCATACTCGTGACCGCCGTGTTCGGATACATAGGAATGATAAGCGGAGTAGGCCTCAGCGAGATTATCAACTACGGAATGGAAGCTGCACGCGAGGCCGCCCCCGCTAATCCAAACGCCGGAACGGAAACCGTCTTCCGCAATCCCACCGTAAGCCTCGGAATATCGGTTTCGGCCACCATAGTACTCATCATAGCCGGGGTGCT
>JAITGS010000057.1 GCA_031280435.1 Tannerellaceae bacterium
AAGTATTAACAGCAGGATACAACGATTCATCATGATAAATCAAGGAACAAGGGACAGAGAGTTTTTCTACTTCCGCATGGCTAAATATTTTTCGTAGCACCTCAAAATAAGATTTAGCCCTATTATATGGAAAATCGAGTTACCTTTGCCGTACTTTGTAAAGCTATGGCAGGACTAAAACGAAAATGTCAAGTCCATTCAGGACAAAGTAAGAAAATCCGTAAAGTTTGTTAGGACGAGACAAGTTGAGGTGTAAGGTGCAAGCGTATCTAGATATAGATACTTGCACCTTGCAGTGTGCCGTGAGAATGTGGAATGGCCGCCGCATTCGTAACTGCAATATAGATGGAAGTTTGGCCTTCCGCAATCGCTTTACAGGAAGAGATTGCAAACCGGTGTATGCTGCTCTGTTCAAAAGGCAGGGTGGTGAGCGATACATGACGGCATTAGCCGTTAGGTGGCTGTATAGGAGATGACCGAAAGGGAACCATTGATTATGCGTCGAAATGCAACAAGATGATGTCAAAACCGGGTTGATGCAAGAAATCCGGGATAAGTTCAGAGGAAACCTGTTTACTGTCTGTTCGACATCCGGCGTAGAGGTGGCATGACCTATATGGAGGCTATGTTGTGGAACACGGGAACCCACCAAAAGATGCTAAGGGAGCAGCCAAAAGCGGTAACCCCGCAAGGTTGAGTACCGATGCTTTTGGTGGGGGCGGACTGCTTCGTAGTAGTGATGAGGTTGCTGTAATGGCAATGGAGCGAAGGGGGCAGCTTATTCGGCGTATTTGTATTGTACAACTAATTAAATTTCAGGATGACACAAAATCAAGACGCAAAACCGTTTACAATCGACAAGTATACAGTAATGGATGCTTGGAAACGTGTTAAAGCAAACAAAGGAAGTGGGGGGATTGACAATGTAAGTATAACCGATTTTGAGGCTAATCTCAAATGTAACTTATACAAACTGTGGAACCGCATGAGCTCGGGGAGTTACTTTCCTGACGCTGTAAAGTTAGTGGATATACCTAAACCATCGGGCGGAACACGTCCGTTAGGTATTCCGGCAGTAGAAGACCGTGTCGCTCAAATGGCGGTTGTCATGCTGATAGAGCCGAGAATGGAGCAAGAGTTTCATTCGGATTCATATGGCTATCGCCCGAATCGAAGTGCTCATGATGCATTGGCAAAAGCACGAGAACGCTGTTGGCGGCATGATTGGGTATTGGATATGGATATCAGCAAATTCTTTGATACCATAGACCATGATTTGCTCATGAAGGCTGTAGAACGTCATGTTCAAGAAAGGTGGGTACTGCTTTACATCAAGCGTTGGCTGAAAGTTCCGTACGCGACTCAAACCGGAGAACGTATAGAAAGAAATATGGGTGTTCCACAAGGTTCGGTCATAGGGCCGATTCTTGCGAACCTGTACCTCCACTATGCGTTCGACAAATGGATGTCGATTTATTATCCATCTATTCCTTTTGAACGTTATGCCGATGATACAATATGCCATTGTCGGAATCTTGAAGAAGCCCAAAGGCTTAAAGCGTCCATAATCGAACGTTTCGCAACCTGCAAGTTAAAGCTGAACGAAGCCAAGACACGTATAGTTTACTGCAAAGACGGAAAACGAAAAGGTGAACATACTGAAATCACATTTGATTTCTTAGGTTATACCTTTCAACCTCGTGCTTTGAGAAACAAAAATGGTCGGGTTTTCAATGGTTTTTCTCCTGCAATCAGTACGAAAGCCAAGAAACGTATCCACGAAAAGATGCGATGTTGGAATCTGGGTAAACGTGTTCAGATAAAATTATCTGACATTGCTGTTGGAATAAATGCAGAGGTTCGAGGTTGGGTAAACTATTATGGAAAATTTTATAGTAGTTCGCTGAAATCATTTCTTCAGGAAATCAATTTGAAATTAGCACGTTGGGCAGAAAGGAAGTATAAGCGCTTTAGGATAAATCCGAACAAGGCTTATAAATGGTTAGTGAAAGTGGCATCTGAAAATCCTCGTTTGTTTTATCATTGGCAATATGGAGTCAAGCCCAACAGATTGAAACCGTTTGGATAAGAAGAGCCGTATGAAGGGAGACTTTCACGTACGATTCTGTGAGAGGCTTGGGCATTTCAGCCCAAGCCTACTCGACCCTCATCTAAATAACTGATATTCAGGGAGCATTTTTTGTCGTTTTTTCTTGTTTTATCGAAAAATCATGCATATATTTGCCCCGAAGTTTTATGCAGACAGGGACAGGACAAGCATGGTCAAAAAAGCTCTTTGAAACAGTCCCAAATCGTACCCCATAAGACGGAAATAAATTCTAATACGCTGTTTTATAGTTGATCAACCTTTGTCAATTGATAAAAAGCAATTATTATAGCTTCCGGTTAGGGGACTTCTAATAATTAGATTTTTCAAGGCTTGCGACGGAGGCAAAAGCGGAGTGTACTTTAGTACATGAGCATTTTGCAGCCGTTGCATAACGCAGAAAAAGCAATTATTAGGAGTTCACTAAAGCTTCATCCAGTCGGGCGTCCAGATGACGGAGCCATCATCGAGGCGATGATCGCCGGGGCCTTGGGTGGGTCGCATCAGGCCGGTCACGACGTAGTAGTTGCGCAGGAGGCGGGTCAGTACGGCCTCGCCTTCGCCGGCTGCACGCACCGGGCCCCAGTCGGCGCCATAGCCTCCGAGAGCGGCGGAGCGGACGTCGGGCACGTAGGTGGGCCATTTGCCTCCGTTCCATGTATAGCCGAAGAAGAAGGGCACGGCGTAGGGGGCCATCTCGCGCTTCCAGTCGATTTGGAACTTGATGAAGGGCTCGCCGGGGAAGGTGGCTATGGCGTAGCGATTGTTGAGCACTATGGTGGAGAAGCGGATGCGGGCCACGTCGCTGTCGAAGCGGTTGGCCAGGTCGAGCGAGTCGGTCATGACCAGCATGGAGGGCTCGTCGGCGGGGTGGGGGAAGAGCTCGCGGGCCAGGGCGACGGCCTCAATGCCTATCAGCTTGCCCATGCGGGCCACCATGTCGTAGAAGCGTTCGGGCTCCGAGCCGTCGGTAGGGGTTTTGAAGAGGGCGCACTGGTTGCCGGCTCCGCCCTGAATGAAGAGGCAGTTGAGCGTGTTGCCGAAGGCTTCCTCAACGTATCGCGCGGCATAGCCTACGTAGTCGGCGGAGATAATGCCGCGGAGGTCGACCAGCGCATCCGGATGGCAGGCATAGTTCATGATCACAGCGCGGGGCCGGCCTTTGGCATCGTCTATGCGGATGACTCCTACCGAAGGGTCGGTGGGCCCGAAGGGGATGCGCTCCTTGTTGAGGTATCGGAAGTGGCCGTTGGGATCGGCGTACCAGGCCTCGCGTGCATGCCCGTCGTCGCGAAGGATGAGGCGGTTGAAGGTGAGCTGAGGCGTTTCGCGATGGCCTCCCGATATGCGGGCCTCGAACATGTTGGCGGCGGCAAGGTCGATAGCCTCCGTGAGCTGGGCCGCAATCCTGTCGCGGTCTGATGCCCCGGAATGAGTGTGCGACGGGCAGAAGTAGAGCTCGCTCAGCTTGTGCTTCTTCTTGAGCGATTCGAGCAGGGCCGGATTGGTATATCCTCCGAGGTCGAACGACAGGAAGGCTATCCTTTGGCCGTTGAGGCTGAGGATAAGGCTGCGGGCGTAGAGCGAATCGTGCAGTATGCGGTCGGGCACGTTCTTGGGGCTGATGTTCACCTTGGCCGAGCCTGCCCAGAGCTTGTTGTCGGTTTGCACTACCTTCCGGATAGTCCCGTCGGGGTTGTAGTAGAGCTTGTCGACGCAGACGGAGCGCAGCCAGTCGTTGGGCTCGCCGTTCTTGCGCGAGAGCTGACTGTTGTGATAAAAGGCGTACCACTGGCCTTTGTACTCTACGATGGAGCCATGGTTGGTGTAGCTGTCCGTCGGGTCCATGTATATGCCCTGATGCGTCCATGGGCCGAGCGGGCTTTTGCTTGTGGCGTAGCGCATGCGGTTGTCGCCGGGCACGCCTTCCTTGTCGTTGCCTTCGTCGTGGTTGTCGGAGTAGGACAGGTAGTAGATGCCGTTGCGCTTATGAATCCAGGTAGCTTCGTGGAAATCGACTAAGCCTTCCATGACGCGCATCTCGCCGTCTATCTCGGTCATGTTGTCTTTGAGCTTGCCTCCTTTGCAGACGCCTCCTCCTCCGTGATAGAAGTAGGCCTGCCCGTCGTCGTCAACGAACACGCAGGGGTCGATGAGCGGGTCGATGTTGGGGATGTAGCCGATGACGCTGAAGTCGCTCGCCGGCTTCTTGCTGGTGGCGACGCCAATCTTCCAGGTGCGGTTCCAGGGATCCTCGCTGGGGTGGGGGAAGTAGAAGTAATAGGTGCCGTTGCGATAAACGCAGTCGGGCGCCCACATGAACTTGCCGTCGTTCCTGAGCGGCTTGCCCCATGGCACCTGGCTGGCGCGGAGGATTTCGCCGTGGTCCGTCCAGTTCAGCATGTCGTCGGTCGAAAACACATGGTACTCGTCCATGAGGTCGCAGCCGCGCGGCGGAGAGATGTCGTGCGAAGCATAAACATAAAGCCGCCCGTCGGCCCATACTCGAGCCGAAGGATCGGCCGTGTACATGTGCTTGATGAAAGGATTGTTCTGCGCCCACAGGGCCTGCCCGCCGAGCAAGGCAAGGACAGCTATAAGCAGTGACAGTATTTTGGGATGTTTCTTCATGATGATAATATGTATATATGTATTGATGAGTTACTCTTGGGGTGCAAAATGCAATTCCCGCCTGCCCATGCGGAGAATGTGTCAAAAGTAATTTCCGACTGAAAAAATAAGTCATTCCCGCGAAGGCGGGAATCTCCGATCGAAAAACGGGACGATTGCATAATCCTTAGGCACAAAGGGCTTATACAATCGTCCCAGCTCTCGATCGGAGATTCCCGCCTTCGCGGGAATGACCTATTGTTCGAGCGTGAAGGGCTTTTGACACATTTACCCCCTGTTTTTCGAGCGAGAAATACATTGTGCACGACCCCTTATTGATTATTCGGTGCCCAGGTTGCCTTGCACGTAGGCGTTCTTGCTGTTGTTGATGATGTTCACCTTGCCCTTGACGGTATTCTCGCTAACGATGGCGCGGGATACTTTCTCGCCTATTGAAACCTGCGGAGCAAGGCTGATGAAGTCGCATCCGCGAACCACTACCGTACCGCTGTTGGCCTGAATGGCTGCGCGGCCTTCCTTGTTCCTGTCCCATTGCACGAAGATGCAGTCGGAGAAGCCCACGGTTCCTGTGCCGGCAATCACGGCATTCTGGTTGCATGGCCCCCAGAAGGCGCAGTTCACAAAGCGAACATTGCCGCGATTGGCCTCGGTGACGACCACCATGGTTGGGTCGGCGCCGTCCATGGCAACAAACTCGCCGTTGGTGATCAGCAGCCCGAAGGCGGCGCTCTGCTCCACCAGTACGGAGTTATGGCAGGCGTCGGCTCCTATGCCGAGGAAGTTGCCGTTGCAGGCTCCGCGCGCTCCCGAGCTTGCTCCGAACTTGTATCCGGTTTTATATCCGTAGCAGAAAGTGTTGAGCACGTAGTGCCAGTCGGTACGCTCGAAGATGAAGGCTTCGCCGTTCTCCTTTTGCCATTTGAAGAGGGCCGGCTTCATGCTCCACCACGGATTCCAGTGCACGTTCTCTATGCGGCCGATGTCGTAGATGCCGTCTACGAATATTCCTCGCCGCAGGGGCTGCCCGCTGATGTTGCGTATAAGGGCGCGCTCGTTCTTCGAAGCGTCGATGGCGTTGTAGGGATTGAGCATCTCGACGTCGAGCAGGGCGGGGTTCTTGCCTCGCATGGCTATGCCCCATGGGAAGGCTTCGGGAATCTTTTCGGGATCCTGCGTGGGCCAGTACATCACCACGCCGCGCAGGGTGCTGTTGGTGTTGAGGGTGACGGCCGGCGCCCCGTTTTCGTTGCCGCGGCTGCCGGTTATCAGCAGGGTTGTGCCGTCGTCGCCGGGCTTGGGCAGGCCTTCGTTTCGGATGCCGTTGTGCGAGGGCACGGATTCTATGCTCCCCTTGAGGGTGACGGCCTGCGGGATGTTGATGCTTCCGGCCAGCAGATAGGTTCCGCGGGGAATATAAACCGTGCCGCCGGGCTTGCCGAAGGAGTCGAGTGCCTTCTGGAAGGCCTGAGTATCGTCGGTTGTGCCGTCGCCTTTAGCTCCGAATGTTGTTACGGAAACCACGTCTACCGATTCGGGATAGGGACGTATGTCTGCCCTGCGCCTTTGCTCCTGTGCAAAGAGTATGTTGCCGGAGACGAGGAGGGCGATTGTCAGTATAACAGTTCTGTTCATAACGTTTGTATATGTTTTTAGTGCTTGATAAGCGGTTTTAAAGAGCCGCCTCCGTGAAAGTACGGAGGCGGCCGGGACATTTATGTATAAGCTAATGTTTGGATAGCCTTTGTTGTTCTTGCCTTGTGCCGGAAGAGAGAAGATGAGATGGTGTCCCCTTTCTCTTCCGGCGGGGTGCCGCAATCACCTGCGGCTTCTCCGGAATCTTTATGACTTATGGAACTGTGATCTTAACTATCGGAGAGTAGTTGTGCTTGCGATTGGCATCGTTCACGGCTGCGCCTAATCTCACGTAGTACGTGTATCCGGACTTGACGGGGAGGGGGCCCACGCTGTAAACCTTGCTTGTTTCGCTGTCGCCGACTTCGTCTTTCCAGCTTTTGTTAATCTGGATCCGACGGTCGTTGTACTGGCCTATGTCGATTTTGCTGTCGGCGCCATTGCCGCAGAAGGTTGTAAGGCTGAGGAAGGGCCTTATCTCATAGAGGTCGGGCAGCCCGTCGCGCCTGGGAGCTTTCAGCCGGCAGGTGAGGGTGAGGTCGGTGCCGTTGAGAGTGGCATTGAAGTCTATCACCTGGAGGTAGGGCGTCACGGTGAAATCCTGCTCCAAGCTGTTCTTGAGCACAACGTTCTTAACCGTATCGCAGGGCCAGAAAGGGCCTCCGTAGGGCAGCATATCGTAGGTGCCGGCAAAGAGCTTGGTATTGTTGTAGGTGCCGTCTTGCTTGATTGCCAGCGACTGGTGATTGGGGATGCCTGCTTCCCAGGTGCGCTCCCATATCCGGATTTGCCAGTCGTTTTGCGAAGCGAGAAGATTCTCGCCCGTATACGAGTCGATTATCTTTCCGTGGAATCGTGCATCCGGCGCGTCCCAGTTATCTATTCCCATGCATGAAGCCAGGCTTAAGAGTGCGGCTCCAATCATCATTGTATATAATATATGTTTCATGTTCATTCGCATATTATGGTTCATACTTAACGAAGCGGATTTTGGGGAAGCAGATTGTTATTCTTGTTGATCTCGCCCTGCGGTATGCCTTCGTAGAAGGCGCTCTTGGAGGCAGTCCAGGTTTTATTGTTTCTCTCCCATTCGTCGAGATAGATGTACTTGTTCTCTTCCGGAATGAAGTAGCACATAAGCACGCGCGGCTTCCAGTTGTTCAGCACGCGGTCGACGGTGCGCCAGCGACGCAAATCCCACCAGCGATGGTTCTCGAATGCCAGCTCGCGATGACGTTCGTCGCGTATGAACTGGAGGTTGCCGTCGATAGGATAGCCGTAGGTGCCGCTGAGGTCGGTTGGGTCGTCGACGGGGCGGGTTACTTTGGCTCCGGCGCGCTCGCGAAGCTTTTCGATGTAGTCGAAGGCTTCCGCTTTGTTGCCCAGCTCGTAGGCGGCTTCGGCAATGTTGAGGTAGATCTCGCCGAGGCGGAACACTATCCAGGGCTGTCCGCTTCTGTACTCGCGAACGTCGCTCACGGCCATGCTCGGATTAATGTACTTGCGGATGAAGGCTCCCGAACTGCAGTTGTTCTCATAATCTCCTCCGTCGAAAAGCCCGTGGGCGCCAACGATAGGATATTTATCCTCGTAGAGCTGCTGTCCGCCTTTAGTAGCCAGTATGCGATTCGTCTTCGAATTGACGGGAGCGTTGTTGCTGCCGTCCTGCGCATCGGTTGCGGGGCCGGGGAAGGATACGTAGATACCGCGCTGTATGCTGAAGGTCTTGCCGCGCAGCTCATCGCCGTCGAAATACATGGTGCCTCTCATGCGGGGCTCCATGCCGTTGCGTATGTCGCTGCGCTCATCGAAGCGAACAGGCTTGCCGTCGGCGTCGACAATGTCGGGAAAGTCGTACATCTTCATCAGGTCTAAGGGAGGATAGCTTTGGGCGCCTACGAAGGTCGACATGTCGGGGTAGGGCGACATCATCGCATCATACGAATGGCGCAGGCGTGTATCTCCCGGCACCGTCTGGTCGTAATCCTTGATGAAGATATTCTCAGGCGAAGATGCATCTATAAAGATGTTGGCAAAGTTCGTGGCCTTGTCCGGGTAGTTCTTCGTATAGAGCGAATACTGGCCGGAGTTGTCAATCAGCTTGCCGGCATCGAAGGCGTACTGGAAGAACTCAACGGCCTTAGCCGGATCTATTCCCGCGAAACCTTGCTGATAGGCCTGCTCGGTGTTGAAGCCCAGGTATTGCGTGTACTTGGCAATAGTTCCGGCATAGAGCATGGTGCGCGACATCAGGGCGGCGGCGGCGTATTTGTTGGCGCGTCCGATTTCCGTAGTCGCCTTCATGTTGTCTATGGCGAACCGGAGGTCGTCGTAGATGAACTTCCAGGTGTCGTACTCCGTAGCGCGCTTAACGTTCAGGAGCTCCTTGTCGCCGGTGGGGTCTTGCACCTCGGTTACGATAGGTACGCCGCCGTAGCGCTTGGCAAGTCCGAAGTAGTAGAACGCACGCAGGAAGCGGGCCTCGCCGAGCAGGGCGTTGTACAGCGCATCATCATACTGATCCTTATATTTCGGGAAGCTTGTGATAAACACGTTCACGTCGCGGATACGGTTATAGGGCCAGTATCCGAATCCGTTGTTGTTAACTCCCATCCAGCCGTTGATGGCTTCGCCGCTCATGTTCATCTGCGCAAACTTGCCGGCTTCCCAGTAGTTGCCGGGGCGATAGCCGGTTTCGCCGTTGTCGGGATTACCCGAACGTGAATAGTAGTTGAAATCCTCTATCGGGAGGTTATTGTATATTCCCGTAAAATATTTCTTGACACCAAATTCGTTGCCGAATAATTCCGCTTCGCCCAGGATACCTTTAGGCTCAAGTTCGAGTTCGTTGCACGAGCCGAATATGCATCCCAGCAGGGCTATGAATAATATATGTTTGAATTTCATATCTGTTGTCTTTTAAAATTTAATACTCGCGCCAAAGGTATAGGTTCGGTTCACGGGATAGTTGTAGAACTGAACGTAGTCGGTGGACGCGCCTCCGTCTGATCCGGGACGTTCGGGATCCACGTCGTGGAGGCCCGTAAAGGTCAAAAGATTATATCCGTTCACATAAACCCTGAGGTTCTTTATCCCAAGCTTGCCGATTATGTGTTTGGGCAGCGTATATCCGAGTTCCAGCGTTTTGAGCCTCACGTATGACGCATCCTGGATGTTGTTGGTTGCAAGCCGGCGGCCGTCGTGGCCGGTAACCGGATAATACCCCTCTATCCACTTGGTGTTCTCGTTGAAGTAGTCCGCATTGGGATCTTCCGGGCGCCAGCGGTCGAGGAACCATGTGAGCGTGTTCTGTCCGCCGAAGGCAAGGGCCTCAGTCAGGACTTCCGCATACTGTACGTACACTCCGTAGCTTCCCTGGAAGTGCATGGAGAGGTCGATGTTCTTCCATGAGCCTCCGCCTGAGAGGCCGAAGTTGAACACCGGCAATCCTTTGCTGGCCACCGGATGCTCATCCTGGCCGTTAACCACGCCGTCGCCGTTCCAGTCGAGCTCGTACCAGTCGCCCGGCACTTTGCCCTGTCCTTGCGGCACCTCGGTGTAGTTGCGAATCTGATCGTAGCTGGTGAACATGCCGCCTATTTCGCGAGCCCACCAGATGTCGTTGTAGCGTCCGTTGGTACGGTTGCGCCAATAGTCGTAGGAGTTGCTGGCATCGGTTTCGAGCCAGTCGGTGCGCATGCTCTTGGTGGCCGAAAGCTGAGCGTTCACAAAGTAGCTCAGTCCGGAAGATAGGCGGTTGCGATGGTCGAGGGAGATTTCCCAGCCGAAGTGGCGGTCGCTGTTGAGGTTCTCCTGGGGCAGCGATGCTCCTACGGTTCCGGGTATGACCGCGCCGCTGGTTGCAAGCAGGCCCGAACGGTCGCGACGGAATACCTCGAAGGTACCGCTCAGCTTGCCGTCCCATATTCCGAAGTCGAGTCCGGCGTTATAAATCTTAATCTTATACCATGTGAGGTTAGGATTCGGTATGCCCGTCGGAGACACTCCGCCGCTGAGCACGTTGTCGAAGTACCAGCCCTTTTGGCCGCCGTCGAGGCGATAGCCTACTATGTTCGGAGGATAGCGGCTGGCCGAAGCATCGTCGCCCATTTCCCCGTAGGAGAGGCGAATCTTCAGGTTCGTAAGGAGCTCAAGGTTGTTCTTGATGAAGGCTTCCTCGCTCACGCGCCATCCGGCCGATACGGAGGGGAAGAGGCCCCAGCGGTTTTCCGTCGGGAACTTCGACGAGCCGTCGTAGCGGAATCTGACGTCGGCCATGTACTTGCCGTCGAAGTCGTAATTGAACTGCCCTACTATGCTCTGGCTCGTGCGCTCCCAAACGCCGTTGCCGTCGCTGGTGGCGCTCTGGTTGCGGTCTTCGCCCGCAAAGAGGTATTCCGACTTGATCATGAGCTCGCGGTAGGCCCGGAAGTTATCCCAGGTATTGTAGTTCTCCTCGAAGAGGAGCAATCCGGCGACATTGTTCTTGCCGAACTTGTTGGTGTAGTTCAATCCGAGCTGCATATTGGTTGACCAGTCGAAATTGGCCGAGCGGGTGATGCCGGCCGGCGAGTTCTTGGTGGACGACGTATATGTATCCGAAGCGGAATTATATACATATAAATTATATGTGCTGCGATACTCGGTATTCTCCGGAAGGCTCAGGCTGTAATCGTAGGAAGCCTTGGCCGAAAGCCCCTTCAGGCCCGGAATGTCGTAGGTAAGGATAAGGGTACCGTTGAACCGGCGCTGCTTGTTGATGTTATAACCCACGATGTCCGAATTGGTTTCGGCCACCATATTATGCCCGTCGTACAGGCGGCTGTTATCACCGTTCAGATAGAGAGGATTGTCGTTAGCGTAGATGGGAGCGTCCGGGCGCAGGAGCCAGGTTTGCTTGTAGGTGCTCCATCCGGTGCCGTTCGGCCGATGATTTTCGGCCAGGATAGCTCCGACGGAAACCTTAGCCTTAAGGCGGTTCGTAATGGTGGCGTCGACGTTGGAGCGGAAGTTCCAGCGATTGGAGTAGAGGTCGTCCGTTTTGTAGGCGCCCTCCTGCTTGGCATATCCTAAGCTCACGAAGTAGCGCAGCTTGTCGTTGCCGCCGTCGAAGCTGAGGTTGTGCTGCTGCTGCGGAGTGACATCCTTGAATACGGCGCCCATCCAGTCGTACGAAGGCTTGCCGTCGAGGTAGGGCTGAATCTCCTCCTGCGGATAAATAGGATTACGCCGCACGAGATAGTTGCCGTTAAAGTCCTGCCAGTTCTGCTCGTTGCGCAGCGTCATGTAGTCCTGGGCCGTCACGCCGTGAGGCACGTAGAGGAAGGTCTGGAGCGTATAGTTGCCCGTGTAGGTGACATCCACCTTGCCGTTCTGCGCCGTACCGCTCCTGGTCGTAACGAGTATAACCCCGTTGCCGGCCCGCAAGCCGTAGATAGCCGCCGCACCGTCTTTCAGCACAGAAACGTTCTCGATTTCCTCCGCATCCATACGGGAAAAGTAGCCCTTGTCGCGCGGAATACCGTCTATGACGAACAGAGGATCGGTATCCCTGTCGCCGAATCCGCGAATATCAATACGGGTGTCGTAGTCGCCGGGCGAGCTGCTTCGCTGCGACACACGCACGCCGGGCAGCTTGCCCGTAAGCATGTTCACCACGTTCTCGTTCTTGGTAACTACAATCTCGTCGTTGTTCACGGCCACAACCGAGCCCGTCAGCGTAGCCTTCTTCTGTTTGCTGTATCCCACAACCACAAGCTCCTCAAGGGACGTGGCCGAAGGCTCAAGCTTAATGTTCAGCGAGCGCTGGTTCGTGATGCGAATACGTTGCGCGACATATCCTATATAGGATATGTTTAGTGTAGCACCCTGTGCTACACTAATAGTAAACTTTCCGTTAACATCCGAAACCACCCCCTGGGTGGTGCCCGCCACAACAATGGCGGCTCCGGCAGCCGGTTCGTCGAGTTCGTCGGTGATAACACCGGTGACCGACACAGTCTGGCTCCATCCCGCACTCAGGAAGCAAAGCAGGAAAGCCATGATGATGAATGTTTTTTTTCGTTGTATCATTTGTTTCTTCGTAATAGTAATGAGTTCTATTAGTATTAATAAATATGTGTTGGCGATGCATAGCCATCACCGGCGTCATGATGAGCATCCGGCTCATTGCGCGACCCTGGGGGTCGAAATTCAGGAACTGTTAAACTTTTTTGTTGCATTCATAAGATTAAACATTAGACAATAGGGATAACTAAATCACAAAAAAACGGAAATGGAGAGCAGTGCTTAAAAACGCCGTAAGTTTAGGCCCCAGGCGTTAAGAAGTGTATTAGCATACGTCTTAATACCGCCCTGAGGGTAGATAATATTTCGTTACGATTTTATTAAGGGAGGATTACAGAGAACGAAGGCGCCTTGCCGAGCCGCAGAACAGGCGCAAAAGCCACTGCCGCTATTATTTTGCGGAATACGTCACACTCCTGCCCCTGCCGGATGCTTCAATCAGCCCTTGGGTTTTCAGGTCGGACAAAATTCTTTTTACGGTTGAATTTGAAATAGCAAGCTTGTCGGCTATTTCTCCCGATTGTATACCGGGATAGTTTTGTATCAACGTCAGAATCAATTTTTCACGAGGAGAAAGCTGCGTATCCTTTCCGCTCTGCTTAAGTTTCAGCATTAGTTGTTGTTGGATATTTTGCAGCGAACTGAGGAAAAACTCTGTCCAGACAGTTATGTTTTCAGCCGGTCGATTCGCCTGACAGGCCCGCAAAGCACGATAGTATTCCGCCTTTCTGTTCTCAATTTCATACTCAAAGCTCACGTACTGAATCCAGGTATAGCCGTTGCGGAGCAGAAGCAGAGCCGAAAGCAGCCGGCTAAGCCGTCCGTTGCCGTCCTGAAAGGGATGAATACTTAGAAACTCATAAACGAATGCCGCAATTTTAACAAGCACATGGACCTCATTTTCGGAATTATACCATTCCACAAGCCGCCTCACAGCATCCTCCGTTGCAAAGCCCGCCTCGGTTGTTCGGAAAATAATTTGTCGAGAGCCATCGCCGAAAGTAGCTTCCACCGCATTTGTGAGCGTTTTGTAGTTCCCTTTATGCCATTCGTCTTTGTAGCTATATTTCATCAGCGTATTATGCAAACTCTTGATATTATTTTCGCTGATACTTATGTTCGGATAATTCCCGGCAATCAAATCGAGCGTATCGAAATAGCCCACAACCTCCTGCGAATCCCTGTCGACAAGCTTTGTAACATCAATGTTTTTGAGCAAGACATTAATCTCATCGTCAGTCATTCTGTTACCCTCAATGCGGTTTGAAGCGCCCACGCTGCGGATGGTTGCAATAGTTTTAAGCTGCTTCAGGCTTTGTTTTTCGCGGAACTCTATGGAAGTCCATTCCGAATCGAAACGGTCGATTTCGCTAATGGCGTTTATCAAAGCCCAATCCATATCTATCCTGAAGTTAAACACTGTATTATCCATTTCTTATTATTTTGTAGTGATACGATTTGAGCCGTAAAGATGCGAAAAGAATACGAAAACAGGCCTAAGTGTGCGGAAGTATTACGGAAGTAACTCTTTGCCTATCCTGAAACGGCAGGTTAAAGCATGCCGGATAAGTCATTGATATGGTTAAGGCGTTTTATCGTTAAATCAATATATTCTTTTTCGATTTCTATGCCTATAAACTTTCTTTTGCCTATGATTTTTGCGACTACGCCTGTTGTTCCGCCGCCGTTAAAAGGATCGAGAATCAGGCTGCCCTCATTTGTTGAAGATAAAAGAATTCTTGTCAGCAGAGATAAGGGTTTCTGAGTAGGATGTTTGCCGAAAATTTTTTCATTCGGAGCCGGAGTGGGAATACTCCAAACGCTGCGCATCTGCTTATCGGGCATTTTCATTTTATCCTCGCCGAAAGCCCCCGTCTTCATTTTTTCATAGTTGAAAATATGCCTTGCCTTTTTGTCCTTCCTGGCCCAAAGCAGGGTTTCATGACTGTGGGCAAAGGTCGTACAGGCCAGGTTCGGAGCAGCATTGGGCTTAAACCAGGCAATATCGTTAAGGATATGAAACCGGAGTTTTTGCAATAAAAAGCCGCACTGATAAATGCTGTGATTGGTTCCGCTTATCCATATTGTGCCCTCCGGTTTCAGTATTCTGCGACATTCGGAAATCCATTTTTCGTGAAATTCCATATCATTATCGAAGCCCTCGCTCCTGTCCCATTTTCCCTTATTAACAGAAACCATTTTTCCGGCCTGGCAGCTTATTCCGCCATTGGATAAATTGTATGGAGGGTCGGCAAAAATCATATCAATTCTATTATCCGGAATCATATTCATTATCTCCAGACAGTCGGCATTATACAATGATGTTTCCGCGGTTTCGTAAGCAGGTTCAGGGCTTTTTTCCTCGCTTAATCGCCTTCCCGTATCAATTAAATTAGCTGTCATACTACCTGATTTTTTTTGTTTATAAGGCAAATATACTGAAACGAGGCATAAGTCCGGAGGCCGGCCCCCTGCGGCGGAAAACAGGCCCCGGCCGAGGCCCCTCTCCCGCCTCAACCAATCGAAAAGGCCTCCGAAAAAAAAATCGTCACCTATTGTTTATTTAAAAAAATCCTTATATTTGCCCCCACCAACAATCGGAATGAAGCGAAATGCAATCTGAAATCAACATACCAGCAATGAACACACAGGCGGCCCAACGGACGCCGGGTGAGTTAAGCACATTAATATCAGCACACATTATCCAAAACACAGCTACAAAAGTTTTAACATCCACTTACGTAGAAGCCAACTCCTTGACTTTCCCTTTGCACAGCTGTTACGGTCCAAGGTCTACGGAAAGCCGGCAGCCGGTTGCGGAGGGTTTTTTTATACGTCACAGTAGTATGATGCCGCGAGGCATTGTTGATAAATTATTAATGTTAGGCGTGCTCCGGCATCAGCAGCTCCTTGCTAAGGGGAGCCGTGGCCGGAGCCTTTTTTGGTTTATTCAAAAGGGAAAACTTGCCTACGCGAACGGGCGAGTTTTTCCTTCTTTTTTGTTGCCGGTGTTGGCTAAGTTTTTCGGAGCTCCGAAAACCTTGCGCGGAAAGTCGCTGGAGTTTTTCGGAGCTCCGAAAAACTTGCGCGGGAAGTTGATGGAGTTTTTCGGAGCTCCGAAAAACTGCTTTTACGATCCTTATTATAAACTAATTCAAAATTTTTAATCGCAATGGGAATCATTAAATCTCACAGTAAGTTATTGTACAACACTGACAATGCACAGTTCTTGCAGTTCTTTTATAACCTTGTTATAACTATTGCCGGGCAGGTGACGAGTATTCCGCAGCTTACGGGCTTGTGGAATGCCATCAAAAATGGAACGCAGCGGCTCGACGATAGCTTTAAATGGCCGGCAAAGTCGCCGGATACGCGCAAACTTGTGGCTCTCGACCTGCAACGGGTGGGCTTGTTAACCATGATCTTTAATCCTATTAAGGACGCCGCCAAATATGCGGTTGATCCGGATGTTAAAGAATCGGCCGAAACACTGCTGGATCAGGTGGAAAACTATTCGGATACTAAAGAGCTGGCCTACGAAGGCAAAACTTCCATGATCACCAACTTTGTTCAGGAGCTGGAAAAGCTTGAAAACAACATTCACATAACCCGCCTTGGCGTGGCGGCTAATCTCGCTACCCTCAAGGCAAAAAACAGCGAGTTCGAACAGCTCTATATCACCAGAAGCGAGGTGCAGTACACCCACACGGTTACCGGAACAACCACCAAACTGAGAGTGCAGCTTGTGACCGCTTTCAACAATTTCGTAACCGCTCTGGAAGGCTTGCTGCTGATGGAGACGGACCCGGCCGTTATCGGCGAGCTGAACGTGATTGCTCTTAAAATCAATGCCGAAATAGTTAAGGCCACCGCCGTACTCGACCGCCACCTGGGCATCACCGCTTCGGGCAACAGCAATAACACTCAAACCCCCGATATAACCAACCCTGCGCCTCCGAATATCCCGCCGCAACCGCCGTCGAACACTCCTCCCGGAACCGGGCCCGTGGATCCGAACGAGCACCCGCCCGCAGGAGAGTAAAAAAACGCGCCAAATAACCGGGCAGCGGAGAGGTGGTTTTGTACGGTTTCCACGGTTCGTTTTAATAGTTGTTTTAATTTAATAATTCAGGCTCCGTTGCCGCTTTTTTCCGAGTAGGGCTACGTAATAATATGGGGGATTTAATCAGTTATAATGGAAAATGGAATCTACTAAGTGCCGAATGGCCCGAAAGGGCTTGATTTTTATGACGACGGCTTGCAATGCAGGCCGGGCTCGCAATACAGGTCATTCCCCTGAATCCGGGAATGATTTGCTTTGCAGGGAGGCCTCTCAAATCGCCCCTTCTTAGCTAAAATATTATTTGCCGAATAATCCGAATCCAGACCGTAGAGCTTAAACATGAACGCTATAAAATCCATGAAGATCCTGGCAGTTTTGCTCATAGCCTTTGCGCTGCAAGCCAAGGCTGAGGACGCTTGGGGAGGCCTCTATTTCCGCTCATTCGAAGTGAACAAAGACAGCCGGACGCGACTGCAGCTCACGCCCGACCGGCCTATGAGCCTTCCGGGGGGATTCACGCTCAGGTTCGACTTTAAAATACGCCCGGAACACGAAGTTTTCGGATATATCTTCAGGATAATAGGCAATGAGAAAACCAACATCGACCTTATATCCAATTCCACGCAATACGATAATATAGTTCTGGTGGTAGATAACCGCACTTTCATTGAGTTCAGCCTCAACGAGCTGCCCGCACCTACAACTCAATGGACGCAGGCCGTAATCACGGTTGACACCAGGCGCGAAAGGCTGGAATTTACCTTGGGCGACCTGCAGAAATCGGCCACCTGCGACAACATCAGCGGACTCAACAAATTTGATATACACTTCGGAGGAAACGACCATCCCGTGTTCGGAACAAGCGACGTGGCGCCCTTCCTGCTGCGCGACCTGGAGCTGGAAGGAGCACGCAACAACCGCCCGCTGCTATTCTGGAAACTGTCGCGGCACCGCGCCGACGCCGTTTACGACGAATACGAAAACGCCCGCGCCGCCGTGACCAATGCCGCATGGGAAATAAACCGCCACTCGCAATGGGAAAAGCTGCGGACGCTTGAAATCGACAGCCGATACCCCAAAATCGCCTTCAACCGAAACCGTAAGGAGGCATACATTGTGGGCCGCGAATCTATATACATATATAATATGGCAGCGGACAGGGTTGAGGTCATGCCATTCAGGCAAGGCCTGCCTCTCAACATTGAGCCCAACCAGATGTTTTACGATGCCGAGTCGGATTGCCTGATAATGTATGAATTCGACACGCAGAAGGTGATTACTTTCAGCTTCGCAACGCAGTCGTGGAGCAATACCGACGGCAGAATTCAGCCCCCGCCGCGCTACCGGCATCACAACAAGTGGTACGACCGGCGCACTGGCCGGGCCTACATGCTGGGCGGATACGGCTTCCACCTCTATTCGGCCCTGCTGCAATCTTTCGACGGCCGGAACCAATGGGAGAGTGTCGACCTGGCCGACGATTTTCCGCCGCGATACCTGGCCGCCATGGGGGAGTACGCCGACAGTCTGCTGCTCTGCTTCGGCGGCTACGGGAGCGTGTCGGGCCGCCAGCACGAGGCTCCGCACAACTATTACGACCTCTACGTGCTGAATCCGGCAACCCGCACGATCCGGAAGCTGTGGGAGCTCGCCAGCGTCGACGAGGCCTTCGCCAATGCCGGCTCCCTGATAGTGAATCGCAGCGCCCGGGCCTTCTACACGCTCTCTTACCCAAACAACGTTTACGAAACTCGCGCCACCCTGCACGAATATCAGATCGATGCGCCCGGCTATCGCAAGCTGGCCAACGCCATCCCCTTCCTCTTCAACGACGAGGAATCCTTCGGCGACCTGTTTATGCCGCAGGACAGCTCTGCCATCTACGCCGCCCTGTCGAACTCTACGCCAACGGGCAGCGTCCTCAACTTCTACTCCATAGCCTATCCGCCGCTGAGCGTTGACGATACCCTCCAGGCTGCCCCGGCCGAACCATGGTCTGATGTTCTCAGCAAGTATTTGGCCGTACTCGCACCGGCGCTCGTCATCATCGCAGCCGGCATAGCGGTAGTGCTGAAGAAGCGCCGCAGCAAGTCAGCCCTCGAACCTGTCGAAGCCGAGACGGATACGGTGCCCGAAATGCCGGACAGCATAGCCGGCCCTGCCATCAACTTGCTGAACAACTTCCGGGCCCTCGATGCGCAAGGCGGCGACGTCACCCACCTTTTCTCGCCCACAAGCACGCAGATCTTCCTACTCATATACTTCAAAACCGTTTACGACAAAACCGGAATCACCTCCAACGAGCTCCAGCAGATGTTCTGGCCCGACAAAGACTATGAGAGCGCGCAAAACAATCGCAATGTTTATTTCACCAAACTCCGCTCCGTACTGAGCTCCATGGGCAACGTGCGAATCGACCGCCTGAACAACTTCTGGGTCTTGGCCTACGACGCCAGGAAAATCCACAGCGACTATACTCAGGTGATGCACAACCTGCGCCGGATGCAGAACAAAGATGGAGCCGGCAAAGATCTGCTGCGCGAAACCCTCCGGCTAATCAACAAAGGCAAACTGCTCCCCTTCCTCAAGGCCGACTGGCTCGACCACTACAAAACCGACTATGCCAACACCATAATCGAATCCCTAACCCAAATCTCCGAACATCCCGGCATACGCAACGACAACCAGCTCCTCCTCCAAGTGGCCGACGCCATCCTGATGCAAGACGAAATAGAAGAGTTCGGCATACGCCTCAAATGCAGCGTCCTCTACAAGCTGGGCAAAAAGCAGCAAGCCATGCAATGCTACGACAAGTACGCCGAAACCTACCAGGCGCTGCTCGACGTACAACCGAACTTTAGCTTCAGAGAGGTCAGGAAAGGCGGATTGGGAGAGGCCTAAGGTGAAATAGACTCCGCCACAAGAAAAATCCAAGATTTATTTGTCTACAACAAAAAAAGCAGGTACTGCTACCCGCCTTTTTCCTGATAACCTTTTGAATTGTGGAGAAGGTTAGTTTTTACACGCAAGGTTCAATTTTCTGCAATCATCAGCTCAGTGAATGCCGTCAGCGCACCTTTGGCGCCTTCACCCATAGAGACTATTATCTGCTTATAAGGAACAGTCGTTACGTCGCCAACGGCATAAATTCCCGGTCGGTTTGTATGGCAGCGCTCGTCGACCTCTATTTCGCCAAAGCGATTTGTTGATACCACATCGCGGAATTTGGCGCTGTTGGGCGCAAGGCCAATCTGCACAAATATGCCGTCGAGATCGACCTGCGTTTCTTCATTTGTCTTACGGTTTTTCACGCGGACAGCCGTAACTTTCTCGCCGTTGCCAACGACTTCTGTTGTTTGCGATGAGAGAAATATCTGCACGTTAGCGAGCGAGCGGGCTTTCTTCTGCAAGACTTCGTCGGCCTTCAGTTCGTCCAAAAATTCATAAACCAGGACTTCGGAGCAGATGCCCGCAAGGTCTATGGCCGCTTCTATTCCCGAATTGCCTCCGCCAACGACAGCCACGCGCTTGCCTTTGTAGAACGGCCCGTCGCAATGAGGGCAAAAAGCCACTCCGCGACCGATGTACTCGGCTTCGCCGGTGACGTTCAGCCGTCGCCAGCTTGCACCCGTAGCGATGATGACTGCCGGAGCGATCCAGCGTTCTCCTCCTACGGCGGTAACAACCTTCAGGCGATCGTCCTCCTGTATGTTTTCAACTATGCGATGCTCAAAAAGATCGATAGGGTATGCCTGCAAATGGGATTTAAGATTAACCGCCAGGGTCTCGCCTGTGATGTACGGCACCGAGATGAAGTTCTCTATTCCCACAGTTTCCTTTACCTGTCCTCCTATACGTTCGGCAATGAGCGCAACTTTCAATCCTTTCCTCGCCAGATAAATGGCAGCCGTCGATCCCGAAGGCCCGGCTCCTATTACAATAGCCTCATACGTTTTTGCCTCCGCACCCGATTCGCTTCCGTATATGGTTTCGAGTTTGCTTAGCAATTCGCCCAGGCCGGCTCTTCCGGCATGAATCAGTTTGCCGTCGGCATAAACCGAGGGAACAGCCTGGATGCGCAGCGCGTCGGCCTCTTCTTGGAACAGGGCTCCGTCAACCATTTCATGGCTGATATTATCGTTCAGGATGGCCATCACGTTCAGGGTTTGTACCACGTCGGGGCAATTGGTGCAGGTGAGGGAAACGTATGTTGTCAGCTCAATTTTTCCCTTAAGGCCGGCGATTCTTTGGCGTATACCTTCGTCGGGCAGGTTTTTACCTTTCCCATCGCTATTCAGTACGGCGAGCAGTAGAGATGAAAACTCATGTCCGTTGGGAACACCTCTGAATCGGATGCCGATATCCCTCCCGTTTTTCAGTATCGAAAAACCAAGCACGGGGCCTTCCGACGTCAGCACATTAACTTTCTCGGAACAGTCGGCAATGTCGGTCAGCAAGTCAATCATCTCCGAACCACTCTCGTGCTGAGGCGGAATGATTGCACTAAAAATATATTCGCCTTCCAAAAAGGCGAATATATTTTTTACTTGATCTTTAGTTCCAAGGTCGAGCATCAGATTTTTCCTACAAGGTCAATACTCGGCTTGAGCGTAGCGTCGCCCTTTTTCCACTTAGCCGGGCATACTTCGTTCGGATGCGAAGCCACGAATTGGGCAGCCTCCGTGATGCGAAGCAATTCCTCGGCATTTCTGCCGATGCCGTTGTCATGAATCTCGGCAACCTTAATTTTACCTTCGGGATTGATCAGGAAAGTGCCGCGATATGCGCGTCCGTCTTCCTCAATCAATACGCCGAATGCGCGGCTTATTGTGAAAGTTGAATCGGCCAACATAGGATATTTGATCTTGCGGATCGTTTCCGATGCATCATGCCATGCTTTGTGCACGAAGTGAGAATCGGTACTTACAGAATAGATTTCCACACCCATTTGTTGGAATTTTGCATACTGATCAGCCATATCACCAAGCTCTGTCGGACAGACAAAAGTAAAGTCGGCAGGGTAAAAGAAAAAGATAGCCCATTTGCCTAAAACATCTTTCTCGGTGACGGTTTTGAAACTTCCGTTGTGATACGCCTGTACACTGAAGGCAGGCAATTGCGAATTAATAATAGTTTCCATGTTGAATTGTTTTTTTAAGTGTGACAATTATTTTTTATTCGATGCAAATGTAGGCCGTGCAACTATGCTTGTCAATGCAACTATGCCTATGTAATGATAGAACTGCTCTATTATTCCGTATGTTTGGGGGAAATTTTCAGTTTCTCTAACGATAAAATCTTCTTCCTGTTAAGTTGTTGGGAGCTCCCGCCGGTTCGGCAGAGCAAGTCCCTGAAAAGATTTCGTCAGGCCACTAAAGAATAGCTTCTTTGCCTCCGGGATTCCTGTCCGGCCGCCAAAGAATAGCTTCTTTAGTATATTTTGAGAGGGATTGTGCGAGAAATCGGTGCAGAATTATTGATTTCTCGTGGAGCAGGCTTTTATTTTCCCTCGTATTACACGAATCATAGCGAAGGTTCTTTTGCCTGTTCGCCGAGATTCGTGTAATCAAGGGGAAATTGGTGCCGGAAGGCGATACTTATTTTATTAAAGTCCGCTGAAGTCAACGTCGTTGAACAGCAGCGAAGGAATTTTCCATGAGCTGCTTTCGCGCGGATCGTTGCCGGCTTCGGCAAGATTATTCCAAAGGGAGAGCATGTTGCCGGTGATGTTCATCTCATTAACAGGCTGGGTTAATTTGCCCTTTTCGATGAGAAATCCTTCGATGCCATATGAAAAATCGCCTGTGCTGCTGTTGCTGTTTCCACCATTGAAGCCGCTCACAAAAACACCTTTGTCAACGCTTGCTATCAGCTCGTCGGTATTCTTCGTGCCGAGTTGGAGTTGCAGTATGGAGGGAGATTCGACGGTTGGCGCGGCGTCCAGCTTGTTGGCATAATAGGTGTCGATGTAGTAGGTTTTGAGAACGCCGTTTTCGAACACGGGCATCTTGCGGGTGGCAACGCCTTCGCCGTCGAAGTAGCGTGCGCCTATGGTTTTCAGTTGATGCGGATTGTCGATGAGCGTGATGTTGTCGCCCAAAACCTTTTGATCGAGCTTGTTGAGCAGGAATGAATCTTTTTGCTGGATAGACGAACCGTAGATGGCTCTTATCAGCGGCGAGATAAGGCGGGTGGAGTTGAGGTTGTCAACCACCATGCGGTATTTCCCGGAAGCAGCCTTCTTTTGTCCCAGCTTTTTAATTGTACGTTCGAGGGCTTTTGTGCCTATGTCCGTCTTGATAAGTGTATCGAAAAAGAGCGAGCTGTCGTACCAGTATGATTCCGGACGTGCGTCGCCGTCTCCTTTAATACTTACGGAAGCAACGAGAGAGAAGGATGTGCGCGAGGTCTCTGCTTCGAGCCCATTGCTGGCGATGAGGTACCTGTTGATCAGTTCGTCGCTGAATGAGGAGTTCGGAGAGATGGTGCGCGGATCCTTGTTCATCATTTCTTCACAAACGCTCATGGCGAGTTTCACTTTGTCGTCAGGCTGAAGCGACTCAAAGGCCGGATCGCGCTGCTGCAAGTCGGGTTGTCCGCCTTTGTAGTAGCGATCGGAAGCGGGCAGGGTGCGGGCTTTATCCTCGGCAAGGAAGCGGGTTGATTCTATTCCGTTGCGGATAAATCGTTCGAGCTCCTTTTTGTCGAGTCGATTAGTTGAAAACGAACCGTATCGGCCGTCGACAAAGAGTTGGATTCGCAAGCTGCTTTCAGAGGCTTGCGTGAGGCGGTCGACTTTCATTTCCCTGATTTCGAAGGAGCTGTTGGTTCCGCTTGCAAGTACAACGCGGGCGGATTGGCATCCGTTTTTGATGGCGAAATCGAGGGCCCATTGGGCGAGTTTTTTCTGTTCCTGTGTTATCATATTTAACTTTCTCCTCCTACTGTAAGTTTGCTGACTAAGGCCGATGGCATTCCGCAGGTGACGGGGCATGATTGTCCGTCTTTGCCGCAAGTCCATGTGCCGTTGTCCATTTCATAGTTGTTTCCTACCATAATTATATCGGCGAGGGCTTTCGGACCGTTGCCTATGATGTTGATGTCTTTGATGGGCTGCGTCAGCTTGCCGTCTTCAATAAGGTATCCGTTTTTAACGAAGAATGTAAAGTCGCCTGCGCCTATTTGTACCTGTCCGTTGGTGAAATTGGCGGCATATATGCCTTTCTTCACTTCGGAAATCATGTCGGCCTCGCTAACGTTGCCTGCTTCCATGTAGGTCGATCGCATGCGCGGAATGGGCATGAGGCGGAAGGATTGGCGGCGTCCGTTGCCTGTTGAAGGGATGCCGTAATGGCGGGCGCTGATGCGGTCGTGGAGGTAGCTCGTGAGAACGCCTTCGCGAACGATGTATGTTTTCTGTCCCTCAACGCCCTCGTCGTCTATATTAATCGAGCCGCGATTGAAGGGGATTGTACCATCGTCGACGACATTGATGTTTTCGTTGCAAACTTTCTTGTTCCATTTGTCGGAGAAGATAGAAATGTTCTTGCGGTTAAAATCAGCCTCGAAAGTATGACCGATAGCCTCGTGAAGCAGTATTCCCGATCCTCCTGCTCCCATCACTACGGGCATCTCTCCACCTTTGGGCTTGACCGCCTTGAAGAGAATGGAAGTTTTCTCAACCACCTCGCCGGCAATGGTGTCGACAATCTCATCGTTGAGAAATTCAACTCCCATGCGGTAAGCGCGAGCAGCATACGAATTTTCGATCCTGTCGTTTTCCTGCATTATGCACGAAGCCGAGAATGTAATCATCGGGCGATAATCGTAATAAGCAACGCCTTCTGAGTTGCAGAAGAAGATGTGCGAAGTGGTATCGTTCATCCCGGCGTTTACTTTAATCACACGCTTGTCGAGAGCGAAAATCTTGTCGTTGAGAGCTTGCAGATAGGGAGCCTTCTCCTTAGTAGAGACGGTATCCCATGGAGTCTGCACCGCGTAGAAGCTACCCGGAATCTTCTCCGTTAGATTAACCGGCTCCTTCTGAGAAGCTCCGTCGGCAATGCGGGCCGCAGTGCGTGCAGCTTTCAGCATCTCGTCGAGGGTAATATTCTCGATGTAGGCATAACCCGTTTGATCGCCCGATAAAACTCTAACTCCCATTCCGAAGTCGATGTACGACGAAGCGCTGTTAACCGCTCCGTCTTGCAGTCCAATCGAATTGTAGAACGAGTGTTCAAAGAAAAGTTCGGCATAGTCGCCTCCCTTCTCAAGCGCGGTAGCAAGTACCCTTTTAAGATCATTATCAGTTACCTGAAAATGATTCATTGCCATGGCTACGCCTATTGCCGCGGCGGTTGCGTCGCCGGAGTTACATCCTCCGATGAGCGCAGGCGCAGCTAATGATCCGAGCATGACCATGCCTCCTGTCTTGATAAAATCACGTCTGTTGTAATTCATTTATTATATGTATTATGAAATGTATGCGTTTATAAAGCCAATCTGAAAACTACTGGAGTCTGGATTTGCTGCAAAGCGAAACAATATAAGCGTCGCTCTTAAGCGCTTCCCTGTTTTGACTCGTGAGGCTTACTCCCAGGCCTTCAATAACTCTTATCAAACTGTCTACGGCGAGCAACGTACGCTCGTCGGGCAGTTGCCTCTCGCCGGATGCCTTTCTATTTTCGCGAGATTTGCGTAGCCGGGCGTTATCGTCTTTCGTTTGCCTGTTAATTGAGTTGATGATGCGCTTTTGTTCGCGCGTTGGAGAAAAATTCGTTAGTTTCTTCTTTATCTTTTCTATTACCGATTCGTCGTAATTGGGCGATAAATCCTTTGTGCGTTGAACATTGTCGAGGTAAAGGATTTTAGATCGAAAGTCGGCTCTCAAGTCGCCCTGAAGAGAGTTAATGTAAAATTCTGCGGTTCTGTTCTTAATGTATCGTTTGATTTTCCCGAAGTCAATTGCTTTTTTATTTGCAGCCATGATGCGTTTTTCATTATATATTATTTACTCTTTCTGCAAATTTAAAATATCTACATTCTAACAATATGGAACTATCGGCCTTTTAATGTTTTTTGGGAAAATCACCCTGCCGCCCCGCCATCCACACCCCGCCAAGTATGCAAATCGCCCCAACTACCGCAACCGGAGTGATAACCTCGCCAAGTATCAGCCGCGAAGCCGCAAGCGTAACTATCGGAGTAAGGTAAATATAATTAGTGGTACGGATAGCCCCCAGGTTCTTCACCGCAACGTTCCACAAGACATAACACAGCATCGAAGCCAGCAAACCAAGGAACAGCAGGTTCCCTATAACCTCCGGACTCCGCAGCGCCTCCCCAGCATGCGGCGAAGGCCAGGCGATAAGTATCGGAACCATCGTAACAAGCCCGTAGAAAAAAACCTTCCGCGTGATAAACAAAACCGGATACCGCAAGTCGAGCCGCTTCAGCACAATCGTATACACGCCCCACAAAGTAGCCGCCGCAACCGTAAGCAAATCGCCCACAGGATTCAACTTTAATATAAAGCTACCGTTGTACACAACGCAGGCAACCCCTCCCAAAGCCATAAGCGAACCATATGCCAGCCAACGCCCAACCCGCTCGCCCTTAACCCAAACATGCGACATCAAAGCCGTTATCAGCGGAGCCGTACATATAATAAGCGAAACGTTCGACGCCAAGGTATAGCGCAACGCCGTATTCTCCGCCAAAAAGTACAGCGAGCCGCCCGTAACGCCCATAACAGCCAGCAGCAACTCATCCCTTTTAGTTGCGGCAAACAACATTTTCGGACTCGCAACCCATATCGCCCCATAGGCAACAGTAAAACGCAAAACAAATATGCCGGCCGGATCAAGACCGCGCATAAGCAAGACCTTTGTGGAAACAAACGTTATTCCCCAAACAACCGTAACAAACAAAGCCAACAAATGATATAAGCCTTTTCCTTTCATATTGATCTCAAAAAACGGCCGTAAATGTACGCCATGCACAACGATATCCCAAATAAGCGACACCCCCCGAACGCCGGCCCGCACCCATCCACCCAAAAAAACTTTCGCTACATTTGCGCATCATACATTGTTAAAACTATGGATATCCTCACGAAATCGCTATCCCAGCTATTCATCCCACGCCAAAAGGCAATGGATCTTATCACCCTCAACGCCGCCGACATTCAGCAGCGACAACTGTTCAGCCTCCTGCGCAAAGCCGCCGACACCGAATGGGGCCGAGCCCACGATTTCAAATCCATACGATCATATCGAGACTTTACGCAACGCATCCCGCTGCAATCATACGACAGCCTCAAGCCACGGATAATGAAAATGATAAACGGCGAGAAAAACATCCTGTGGCCCGGACAAGTAAAATGGTTCGCCAAAAGCAGCGGAACCACAAGCGATAAAAGCAAATTCATCCCCATGACCCGCGAAATACGAGCCGCACAATACCAAGGCGGCTTCGACGCCGTAGCAGCCTACCTCCGCCATAACCCAGGCAGCCGCTTCTTCTCAGGCAAAGGCCTCATCCTCGGCGGAAGCCACAGCCTCTCGCCACTCAACCGCCAGGCACATTGCGGCGACCTCTCAGCCGTGCTCATCCAAAAGCTCAACCCCCTTGTAAACCTTATCAGAGTGCCCGGCAAACGCATAATACTAATGGACGAATGGGAGCAGAAAATAGAAGCCATCGTAAACAGCGCCTCTAACAAAAACGTATGCAGCCTCTCCGGCGTACCCTCCTGGATGCTCGCCCTCATCAAAGCCGTGCTACGCAAAACCGGGCGCCGAACCCTTTCCGACGTATGGCCAAACCTCGAAGTATACTTTCACGGAGGAATAAGCTTTGAACCCTACCGCGACCAATACCAAACCCTTATCCCATCGCCCACAATGCGCTACGTAGAAACCTACAACGCCTCCGAAGGCTTTTTCGGCCTGCAAGACGACCCCGCCTCCCCCTCGCTGCTCCTCATGCCCGACTACGGCATCTTCTACGAGTTTGTACCACTCGCCGAAGTCGAATCCAGCAATCCCCCCGCCGTAGCCATCGACGGCGTTGAAACCGACAAGAACTACGCCCTTATAATCACCACCTGCGGAGGCCTCTGGCGTTACGCCATAGGCGACACCATCCGATTCACCTCCCTTAACCCCCACAAATTCGTTATAACCGGGCGCACCAAGCATTTCATCAACGCCTTTGGCGAAGAGCTCATGGTTGACAACGCCGACCAGGCCATCAGCCAAACATGCCGCCAGACCGGAGCCCGCGTAAAAGAATACACCGTAGCCCCGCTCTTCATCCTCCACCTCGGCAAAGGCCTCCACCAATGGTTTATCGAATTTGAAAAGCCCCCCGCCTCGGTGCCCGGCTTCGAGTCGCTGCTCGACCAAAACCTCCAGCAGCTCAACTCCGACTACGAAGCCAAGCGATACAAAAACATCGCCCTCATGCCCCTGCAAATCACCATCGCCGCCGAAGGATCCTTTTACAACTGGCTCCGCCTCAAAGGCCGCCTCGGCGGTCAGCACAAAGTTCCCCGCCTAAGCAATTCACGGCTATTTATCGACGAGCTGATGGCTATCAGCCGGGATAGAAAATAGCCGCGAACCCGCGCGATAAAAAAAGACGCCGGCCATATCCTCGCCGTCAGGATTTGGCCCCGGCAATCCGGCGCCGTATCATAACTGTTGCAATATCGCCATGCAGTTGCGCGAAGGTTTGCACAATGTTGCAATATCGCCGTGCAACTGCGCGGATATTTGAACAATGTTGTAATATCTCCATGCCATTGCGCGAATGATGAAACAATATTGCAATACCGCCAGGCAATAGCGTAGATAATTGCACAATATTGTAATAGCCTCATGCAATTGTGTAGACGCTTACAAAATATTGTAATATCCACATGCAATTGCGTAGCAACTTTCACAATATTAAAATATAGTAAAGCAATAGCGTGGATACTTAATCAATATTGCAATACAGTCAAGCAATTGCGTAGATATTTTCACAATATTGAAATGTAGCATATCAATTGCGTGGAGATTTAAGCAATATTGCAATCTTGTCAGGCAATCGCGTGAAGCTTTATGCAATATTGCAATGCCGTACAAAAAAAATCGCAGTGCAAAAAACTCTTGACGATATGAAAAACAGATTATATCTTTGCCGCATTATAAATTTGATACGCACATATACTATGCAGAAGCCCATTAAGACAACTATCAAGACGCAACTAAGGTTATTATATACCTCCGAGCACATCGGATTCTTTGCCGGCGATATTGTAGTCGGAATCAATCCGGTTATAGCGTCGGTACCAAGCCTTCAGCCCTTATATACAGCGCTGCAAAACAAGGTTGCAACCGAGGAAGCCCTGTTTAAGAAGATCCTGGCATCGTCGTTAACTCCCGAGCTTAGCATGCTTCACAGGGAGCGGATTTCGGCCATTGGGGTGATCCAGGCTACTGTTCGCCACGCCCAATTTTCACAAATTGAGGATATCCGTAAGGCTCACCATATCCTTACGCCGCTGGTTAAGACGTATAAAAAGGTCAAGAAGGCCACCTATCCCGGCGCTAGCGGCATGATCGAAAATCTTATTGCCGATTGCAGGAGCGCCGAATACTGGCCGCACGTACAGGCCCTCGGAATGGCTCAGCTGATTAACCGCACGGGCGATGCGAACGATCTGTTCAGTAAGAAATTCATGGAGCGGGCGGTTGACCACGAGATTATTGCAAGGCAGGGTAAGGTGTCGCTTGTGAAGCCCGAAGTTAACAACGCGTTTATGATCTTCCTCGACGGCGTTAACACTGCCTATATCATCAACGAGCTTGGGGCAAATGATCCAGCGCTGAAAGAAAATCTCACGAAAATTATTGATGTGGTTAACGCCGCCGTTACCGAGATGAAGAATATCCTGGCCCGGCGCGGGCATCATCGCGCATCGCGGCCGCCGGGCTCCAAGGCTTCGGGCGCGGGGCGGACGGGCGCCAAGCCTCAATCGGGTAAATAAAAATTTGTACTGTGATGATTTACGCCCATCCGGTTGGCGCTTGCGTTTCCGGCCTGTATTACCGGCTGGAAACGGTTCTTTAGGGATGCGCCGCAGGCCGGAAGGCGGGCGCTTATCCTTGTTCTTTTTTACTCAAACCGTATCGTCTTGGCGGGCGATATGGTTGCCACAATTCTCGACGGAAGCAGCATCATCAGCATGGCGACAGTCATTGCTCCGGCGTTGAGGAGGAGTAGCGACTGGAGGTTGAGGCTTACCGGCACGGCGTCGAGGTAGTAAGTTGCGGCGTCGAGCTTGATAAAGCCGAATTGCTGTTGCAGCAGGCAGATAGCTATGCCTGCGGCGTTGCCCCACAACATTCCTTTCCCGATCAGGAGGAAGGCTAAGTAGAGGAACACTCTGCGGATGCGGCCTCCGGTTGCGCCCATGGCCTTAAGTACGCCTATCATGCCGACTCGCTCGAGGATTATGACGAGGAGGCCTGATATCATGGTGAAGCCCGACACGGCTATCATCAGTACGAGGATGATGGCCACGTTGATATCGAGCACGTCGAGCCATCCGAATATCATGGGGTTGAGCTCGCGCATGGAGCGTACCAGCAGGCTGTTGCCTTTGCTGTCGGTTATGGCGGCGAGCGTGGTTGCGAGTGAGTCGGCGGTTTGGTCGAGGCGTGCGTAGTTGTCTACCTGTATTTCGAGGCCGCTTGATTCGTTGTCGTCCCATCCGTTGAGGCGTCGGATGTGCCGTATGTCGGCTATTACGTAAAGCTTGTCGTAATCTTCAAAGCCTGTGTCGTAGATGCCTGCGATGTGGAATCGCCGTGCTCGCACGTTGTCTTGCAGGAAGTAGGCTGCGAGCGATTCGCCGCTCGAGAGGCCGAGCAGGCTGGCTATATGCCGCGATACGAGGACTTGGCTGGATATGCTGTCGGGGCTGATCTGCGGCGTTTCTCCTTCTACGAGGTATTTGCGGAAGAAGCTGAAGTCGTATTGGGCGTCGACTCCTTTTATTACGATGCCTTGGTTGTCGTTGGTTTTCTTCAGCAGTCCGGGCTTGGTTGCGAAGGCGCAGGCGGCGGTTACTCCGGGTTGTGAGAGCACGGCGTTTAGGAGGGTTGCGTCGGTTACGATAGGGTGTGTCTCGAAGGATATGTTGCCGTCGAAATTGGTTACGCGGATGTGGGATCCGAAGCCGGCTACTTTGTTGCGTATTTCTTTTTTGAACCCCATGATTATTGCTACGGACAGTACCATCACGGCCAGCCCGAGGGCTACTCCGGTTACGGCTATGCGTACTGCCGGGGCCATTTGCCGGCCTCCGCCGTCGGCCCGGTATATCCGGCGTGCGATGAAGTATTCGAGGTTCAAGGCTACGGGGGTCGGTTATCGGTTGTTGTAGGCTTGCAGGGCGAGGGCGAGTAGCTCAAGGGCTCGAGCGAGGTCGTCTTTTTTGAGTACGTAGGCTATTCGCACCTGGTCTTTGCCGAGGCCTGGGGTGGTGTAAAAGCCTGATGCGGGGGCGAGCATTATGGTTTGCCCGTCGTGCCGGAAGTGGCTGAGGCACCAGGCGCAAAATTCGTCGGCGTCGTCTACGGGCAGTCGGGCAACGGTGTAGAAGGCTCCCATTGGGATTGGGGAATAGCATCCGGGGATGCGGTTCAGTCCGTCGACAAGGAATTTGCGTCGTTCTACATATTCGTTGTATACGTCGAGCATGTATTCTTCGGGTGTGTCGAGTGATGCTTCGGCGATGAGTTGTCCTATCAGTGGCGGGCTTAACCTGGCCTGGCACCATTTCATTACGTTTTCGCGTACTTGTGCGTTTTTCGTGATAATGGCTCCGATTCGTATTCCACATTCGCTGTATCGCTTGCTTACGGAGTCGATCAGCACTACGTTTTCTTCGATTCCTTTAAGGTGGAAGGCTGAGATGTATGGGGCTCCGGTGTAGCAAAATTCGCGGTATACTTCGTCGGAAAAGAGGAAGAGGTCGTATTTTGCTACGAGGTCGCGCAGCTGGTTCATTTCGCTGCGGGTGTAGAGGTATCCTGTGGGGTTGTTGGGGTTGCATATCAGGATGCCTTTGGTTCGGGGGGTTATAAGTTCTTCAAACTTATTGAGCGATGGCAGTGCAAATCCTTCGTCGATACTTGATGGTATGGTTCGTATTACGGCTCCGCTTGAGATGGCGAATGCCATATAGTTAGCGTAAGCTGGTTCGGGCACAATGATTTCGTCGCCTGGGTCGAGGCATGCCATGAAGGAGAAGAATACGGCTTCGGATCCTCCTGTGGTGATTATTATATCGTCGATATCTACTATGATATTAAACTTTGCGTAGTATCCAACCAGTTTTTCCCTGAAGCTGCGTATGCCTTCGCTGGGCGAGTATTCAAGCACTGCTCTGTCGATTCTCTTGAGGGCTTGCATGCCTATGGCCGGCGTGGGCAGATCGGGCTGGCCGATATTGAGGTGGTATACTTTTACGCCTTTGGCTTTGGCTTTATTGGCGAGCGGGACGAGCTTGCGTATGGGCGACTGGGGCATTGTTATCCCCCTTTCGGAAATGTTGGGCATGGTGATGTATATATTTAATGTATAAAACCTTTTTGTTTTGAAGGCGCAAATATACTTGTTTAGGAGATGCAAAAGAATATTCTGCCGGCATGGCGGGATTTGTATATCTGCGTGTGGCTGTATGCGGTGATTAAAGCAAAAGGCCGCCGGGCTGTATTTTGCCCGGCGGCCTTGGCGACTGGCTTTTCGATGAGGGGTTAGCTTCTTACGTTTTTCATTACTCTTGTTGCGGCGTCGTTCATCTGTGCTGCGGTTTCCATGCCGAGGGTCATGCAGTGTGCGTTGGCTTCGGTAAGGATGTAGCGGATTGATTGTTCGCGTTCGGAGTCGCTTACGTTGAGTCCTTCGCCGAATACTTTCATGGCTATGATTCCTTTGCCGTTTTGCTTGGCTACGGCCAGAACTTTGTTGATTGATTCGGGCGTACCGTCCATTTTCGACTGGAAGGGGTTGATTCGGGCCATGATTACGTCGACCCATGGCGATTCGGAGGCTTCTACAAGCGCGTCGTAGCTGTGGCATGATACGCCTACGGCTTTTATTATTCCTTCTTGCTTGGCTTTTGAGAGTTCGTTGATGAATCGCTTGCGGTCGTTGGTCCATCCGGCCTGGAAGAGGCAGTGTAGCAGAACGATGTCGTAATAATCGGTTCCGGCTTCGCGGCGGAGGCGGTCGATTGTTTCGCGTACGGTTTCGCGTAGTTGCGCGTCGTCGGGCGAGGTCCATACTTTTGTGAGCAGGGTGATGTTTTCGCGCGGTAGTCCTTTAATGGCTTGTCCTACGAATGGTACGGAGCCGTAGGAGTCGGCTGTGTCGTAAAAGCGGATTCCGGCGTCGTAGGCGTGCCGGGCGAGTTTCACGAAGTTGTCCATGCCGAGGCGCGTTTGATTGGATGACCGGTTGCCTCCTACGGAGCCTGTTCCCATTGCGATGCGTGATACGGTGAGGCCGGAGGCACCGAGTTTTACTGTGTCGACCGTTGGGGCGGGGTTGATGCTGAGCGTTCCGGCTTTGGCTACTGCTGCGAGGCTTGCGAGGCCGGTTACGCCTGTGCGGATAAATGTTCGTCGGTTAATGTGCTTCATTGCGTGTGTGTTTGGGGGATTTATGATTTAATGATTAATTGGGGATTTCATTCTACTTCGGGCATGAGGAAGTCGAGGAAGCATAGGGCTGCGATGGCGGTACCGTATCTTTTTTCGATGGTCATTCCTTCGGTTATGAAGTTGAGTTCGCCAAGGTAGTATTTGCCGTAGGTTTGAATGTGGAGATCGTTTATTACGCGTATAAGGCGGGATTCGAGTTCTTCGATGCGGTATCGTCCGCTTACTTCGCATACGAGTCCTCCGACTTTCTCGTCGAAGTTTTCGTCTTTATACATCCATGCGTATACTACTCCTGCCGATACAAATTCGTCTTGATATCCGTGCGATGAGGCCATGATTGTTTTGAGCTCGGATCCGAATGGCGGCAGGTCGATTTCGTCCATTGTAACCAAGTGCGCCGTTGCGGGTATTACTGACGAGTAGGTCATGATGTTAAAATCGGATATTCCTGCGTCGTACAGGGCCATGTGATACGATCCGGCATGTTTTTCAAGGTCCGACTCGCCGCTTCCTTTTGTGATAAAAAAGGTGTTTGGGATTAAGTTTCCAACTTTCTTTACCATGCTTCTAATAATGTTGCTTTTGATTGTTTGATAAGATATTGAATTAATAATTACGTGAGAGCAAAAATACGAACTTATTTGGAACATCCTAATTGGCTGGCGGCTGCGCGGCTTGGCGGCGCAAGGCAGCGGGGTTTATATTTTTATAAAGATTATAGATTGGAGCGGGATATGTGGATTAATATCTTTGCAGGAAAAATAATCACCATGTTATCAATCATTTTAAGTTTATTAGTTTTAACAAGTAATCAAATTACTCAAAACACAGAAGTCATGAAAATAGAATTAGTAACATTACCCTATGCCTCCAACGCTTTGGAGCCCGTAATCAGCCGGCAAACAATAGAGTTTCACCATGGCAAGCATCTGCAAACCTATGTGAATAACCTGAACAACCTGATTCAGGGAACCAAGTTTGAGAACGCTCCTTTGGAGACAATTGTAAAGGAGTCGGAAGGCGCCGTTTTCAACAATGCCGGACAGGTATTAAATCACAATTTATATTTCACCCAGTTTTCTCCCAACGGCGGCGACGAGCCTTCCGGGAAGCTTGCCGCGGCCATCAATGCCGAATGGGGATCGCTTGCCGGTTTCCAAAAGGAGTTTGAAGCGGCCGGCGTGAGTCTTTTCGGTTCGGGATGGGTATGGCTGGCCTCCGATGCTTCGGGCAAGCTTTCGATAACGAAAGAGGCTAACGCGGGCAACCCTGTAACCAAGGGCTTGAAGCCTCTTTTAGGTTTCGATGTTTGGGAACATTCCTACTATTTAGATTACCAGAATCGCCGGGCCGATCATCTCAAGGCTCTGTGGGCGATTGTTAATTGGAAGGTGGTTGAGAGCCGGTATTGATACTTAGCGATCGAGCCGTACTCAGCGGCTCAAGAAATAGTTGATCATTCGGATTTGTACATTAAATTGACCGACAGGGGGCCGCTGAATCTTTAAAAGTTCGGCGGCCTTTCTTTTTGCCCTGCTTCGCTTATCTCGGCGCCTTGAGGTAGAGGAAAGCGGCGATGAGGGTGTACAGTGCGTTGGGGATCCAGGCGGCAATCATCGGGCTTACCAGTCCGCTAACGGCAAAGGTTGAGGTAACGGTGGCGAACAGTATGTACGAAAAGCTTAATCCGATGCCGATGCCGATGTTCAATCCCATTCCTCCTTTCATTTTCCTCGACGATAGGGCTACGCCGATGCAGGTAAGTATAAAGGATGCCATGATGGCGGCAAATCGCTTGTGGTATTCAATCTCGAAGGTCTGGATGTTGCCGATGCCTCGCTGTTTCTGGCGGTTGATGTATTGGGCGAGTTCGGGGGTTGTCATCTTTTCGCAATCGTCAACCGAGATGAGGAAGTCGGAGGGAATGATTCTAAGGGTAGTGTCTTTACGGCTGCCGGTGGTGATGTGCTCGTACATGCCGTCGAAGTCGCGGATCATGTAGTCGATGATTTGCCAGCGGTAAAGGGTGTCGTACTTTATTTCCTTGGCGGTAAGACGGGAGATTAGCTTTTTGTCGTCGAAATGTTCGAGCGAGAAGCGGTAGCCCATTCGAGCGCGGTCGGCGTACTGATCGAAATAGGCTATGATGTTGGGCTCTACTTCAAGCCTCATGTTACGTACCGATTCAACGGCCCGGTTTCTGAAGTATTTATTTTGGAATTCAATCCTCTTGATATTTCCAGTAGGGATCACAAAGGCGTTAAGCAGCGCGGTAACCAAGGCGATCACGGCTGCCGATATCCAATAAGGCAGCATCAGGCGGCGGAAGCTCATCCCGCTCGACAGCATGGCTATCACCTCCGAATTGCCGGCCAGACGGGAGGTGAAAAATATTACAGCAATGAAGGTAATGAGGGCGCTTATCGTATTGAAAAACCAGGGTATGAAGTTGAGGTAATAATCAAATACAATCTCTTTCATGGTAATCTCCGGCTTCAGGAATTTGTCGATCTTTTCATTCATGTCGAATACGATCGAGATGGCTAAAATCAGGATCATGGCAAAGATAAACGTGCCCAGGAATTGCTTTATGATATAGCTGTCGATGCGCTTGAGGCCAAATACTTTCATAACTATTTACAATCTGTTTGATAGAGATGGAATAATCGCGGCTTTCCAGGAGCTGAAGTCGCCCGCCTCTATATGAGCGCGAGCCTCGTCCATCAGTCGCTGATAAAAAGCCGAGTTGTGGATAGACGCAATCTGGAGGGCCAATATTTCGTGAACTTTAAACAAATGATGCAGATAAGCCTTAGAGTACTCGGTATCGACAAACGACCGCCCGTCGCCGTCGACCGGCGAGAAATCATCCTCCCACTTCTTGTTCCTCATATTAATAACCCCCTGCCGGGTAAATATCTGACCGTTGCGTCCGTTGCGCGTAGGCATTATGCAGTCAAACATATCAACACCGCGCGCGATAGCCTCCAACAAATTCGCAGGCGTGCCCACTCCCATCAGATATCGCGGACGCTCTTGAGGTAAAATATCGTTAACAATCTCGATCATCTCGTACATCTTTTCAACCGGTTCGCCCACGGCCAAGCCGCCAATAGCATTGCCGTCGGCCCCAAGCGAAGCTATATGCCGGGCGGCGCGGCGGCGGAGGTCGGGGTACACGCATCCCTGAACAATCGGGAAAAGGCTCTGCTCGTAGCCGTACTTCGGGGCGGTTTGAGCCATGCGGTTAAGGCAGCGGTCGAGCCAGCGCTCGGTAAGATTGAGCGAGCGGAGGGCGTAGTCGTAATCGGCGTCGCCGGGAGTACATTCGTCAAAAGCCATGATAATATCGGCCCCTATGCTGCGCTGAATGTCAACAACCCTTTCGGGCGAGAAGAAATGCGGCGAGCCGTCGATATGCGAACGAAACTCGGCCCCCTCCTCCTTCAGCTTCCGGATGGCCGAAAGCGAAAAAACCTGGAAGCCTCCGCTATCGGTAAGTATCGGCCTCTCCCATCCGATAAACCCATGCAACCCGCCGGCTCGCTCCAGGATATCAACGCCCGGACGGAGGTAAAGATGATACGTGTTTCCAAGAATAATTTGCGCTCCGATATCGCCCGTAAGCTCGCGCTTATGGATGGTCTTAACCGTACCCTGCGTGCCCACGGGCATAAAAACAGGCGTGCGGATCGTTCCGTGAGCGGTAACGATCCTGCACGCCCGTGCCTCCGAATTAATGTCGCGATGATCTATTTCAAATGTCATTCCTCTTTTTTTTGCGCAACAAATGTACTCTTTTTCGGGAGATATCCCCTCCGTCGCTCATCCCGAAGCCGTACCCCCATGCCGTTACGCCAGGCCTTCTTCTTAGCCTCCGGCACGATAACACGGCAGCTCCGCTTCCCCCAAAGAGGCTTCGCCGGAAAAACGCGCCTTTGCAAACAAGAGCAACTTTATTTTCAATTTGATGAAGTATTGCCGAATCAAAAAACACACATATCTTTGAAACGCTTTAAAGACATGTTTATTCCAAAAAAGAACTGTTGAACACATAATTAGAATTTCTACAAACAATTTATTCTCGTTACGACTTATATTAAGTATGGAAAAACCAGACGACTTACTACCGGACAATCTGCAAATTGAAGCACTCCAGCAACGATGTTTCAGAGTATACGTCCTCATGATGCTTTTCAATACCATCCTTGCCACCCTATTGATGTGGGATCTTCTCAACATGCTCCCTTTAGGTTTTTTCCTCGGCGCCATATCCCTCGCCCATTTAGTCGGACTGATAATTTCGGCCCGCACCCCTATGGTCAAGCTAAAGCCCATAATCACCGTTATAATCATCGTATCGGTAATCATCATTTCGCCCGTGGCCGTTATTTCGCACATATTCGGCAACCGCGGCAACTATCTTTGGATAGCCCTCGCCCCGATGGCCACTATGGTGCTTTATCCGGAGATAAAGCCCAGCCGCATGATAATATTTTTCTGCTCCTCGGTATTTCTGATGGGAATGCTGATGGCAATAGGCAGCTCGCTCATCCCCGTTTTTCACCTCTACCTGCAAGATTGGTACCTCCACATAGCGAAGCACACGTTAAGTACGCGCGAGAAAATTGCCATCATGCACCCCACCCTTGCGGTACCGATCTTCTTCTTTTACTTTTTATACTACATCCAAAAAATATCCGAAGCCAAGATCATCGCTGCATACGACACGGCTGTAACAGGTCAATTCAGCAAAGACGAAGAGCTATCGGCCGCCCGGTATGCCGAAATCTTTGCCTCAATCGAAGATTATTTCCGCAAGAGCAAGCCATACCTCGACCCGGCCTTCAGCATCGCTCAGCTTGCCCGCCACCTCAACAGCAACACAACCTACATATCAAGAGCCATCAGCATCCACAACGGCATGAGCTTCACCACTTACATTAACACATACCGCGTGCGCCACGCCAAAGACATGATAAAGCACAACAGCAACGAATACACCCTTGAATACATCTACACCTCCTCAGGCTTCAAAAACCAATCAACCTTTAACAGAGTTTTCAAGCAGATGGAAGGCGTAACGCCCAGCGAATTTTTTGGAGAGTTTTAAGATTGGCTTAGAGATTTGAAAATGCTAAGGGCCGTCGAACATCCGGAAAGTTCGGCGGCCCTTATTAATTTCTCACCTTTCGGCTTGCAAACTTATTTCAGTATAATCTTAAAGGTTTCGATACCTCCCTTATCATTGGTTATTTGCAGTATATAAATCCCCGCCGGCTGTGCGGAGAAGTCGAGGGTTCCGCCCGTTGCGGGGAATCGCCCGCTGGCTACCGTTGAGCCGGTAGCGCTGCTTACCAAAGCGTAATCAACGAGCAGCATTAGGGTAGTTTATAGCGTAAATTGCATCTATATTCATTCTTTCAGGCTCACTATAATCACACATAATCATTGTCACCACAGGGCTACCCATAGGAGTATAAATGTCGTTCTTCTGCACATTGCACTGTGCTTTTACTAAATATATAGTAATTAAAAGAAGATAAAACGATAATATAACTTTTTTCATAACATATCAAATTTAAAAAGCCGTATTGGCATACACAATAACATCATACTTCATCTTAAGAGACGCTGCAATAAACTCACTGTAATCGTCGGTAACAAAGTCATTGCCCAAGCAGTCAACAAACCACCGCCCTCTACTGTCCGCAAACCAACATATAACAAATAGATCTTGGCCCTTATATTGCTCCAAATAAATACGACCCGCATGATATAATGTCGTATCCTTTTCGGCCGCTTCTATTAAATCGGCAAGCCATGGGAAATTAGCGATCGGATCTTTTACTCCGCATGCCGTTATGTCGTGATTAAATATATGTTCCCCATCAGGCAAAAAGAACGTTGGAGGTTCATCCGCCTCGCCCGGTTCTTCTTCCGGTTTTTCTTCCGGATCGGGATTGCCTTCCGTTAGTTCGTCATTTTGTTCGTAATCCGGATTCTGAACAGGTAACGGCTCTTTTTTGCAGGAGCAAAACGACAAACACAGTAATATTAATATAATGTATTTCATAATTACCTATCTTATTAATTTGTATGATAACTCATCTATTATACGCATAGTTTCACCATTAGGCAAACCGGAAAACAAAACGGAGTTCTTATCCTTATCAGGCAGCGTATCCAAGCTTTGCTTGCTCATTTTGGAAAGCACATGCGCTCTTGCATATATATTAGTTCTAAGTCCAAGCTGTATTATATCTGCGTACATAGCTTTCTTTTCATAGCCCGAAACAAGATTCCGCAATACAGCTTTGGTATTTACCATATCCGCTACATTTTGCAATTCATTACGACAAAGCATCAGTTCCAGTTTTTCTTTTGAAATCGTTTTAATAAAATTCAACTCGTCTGCAGCCGGTTCTTCCGTCGCTTTAACGCCCGAAGGAACAATTGCGTTTTTCACCAAAGCAGCATACTCAAATATGCCGTCCTTGTTCTTAACAATCATGTTTCCACTCATGCTTTCAGTCCACGACATAAATTCATCCCCACGCGAGCGGACTGTTAGTGAGGTACCATCCGCTTGTTTGATCCTTCTTGGGGTAGGATCTGCCGACGCTGCCAAAGCGCCGGTAAAGGCATTCAGTAATATGAATGCAATGAAAAATCTAAAGAAAGCTTTCATCGTAATTGTTTGTTGAGAATTAATACTATTTGTCTATAACTTTAATACTCCATAATCTTGTTACCCTCTCATAATTATCTTTAAACTCCGGAAAGGGAGCTGCATTATTGCCGAGAACAGCAATACATTCTTTTGAGCAAGTATAAACAGACATTATAGGGCCACACTCGCAGCAACAATCCAGTTGACTGTAATAGGTAAATTGAACTCCTATCAGATGCCTGTCTTCTGTTTTGTGCTGGTACAGGTTTATATATGCTCCGTAAAAGTGGTCATCATTCCGCGCCTTATCAAGCGCTACAGCCACAGTATCCGCCAGCCAGGGGAGATTCGCAATCGGATCCGTCACGCCGCAAGCTGTATAGTTGCGATCCTCTGTAATAGTAATAATCCTCTCGCGTGTTTTACACCCGGCCAGGCACAGTAAAATAATAGTCGTTGATATTAAGATTTTCACTTTCATGAGATAAACGGTTATTCATTGTTATTGGGAAAGCTATATTTGCCCACAGTCTCCTTCATTATGGAGCAATGCCGGGCATTGATAAATCCTGTTTGTATGTTTGTTTTCTATTTGTTGGGGAAAAAAATCCTGTTCGACAAAGCTATATTTATTCCCCTTGGCTCCCCATCTTAAGGCTAAGCGGGAGCCCCTGCGAAACGCCGTTACGCGCTGTCGGCTTTAGCGCCGGCTGTATATACGAGATGTAAAAGCAATTCAATAAATCCATAATCCTTAATTAGTATGTGTTGTGATTTCCCAAAAGAAATACTTATTCCCTTATGCTCCAAATTTAAATATTCCCGCCAACTGTTTCCGAAATCCACCGAAAAGCCTCCAAAAAAAATATTAAAGCTTCGGCATGTTACCGAAACCTCCATCGAGAACTCAATGAAGGTTTCGGCAACGCTCCGAAGTGTCCATCGAGAAGTCAATGGAGGTTTCGGTAACACTCC
>JAITGS010000103.1 GCA_031280435.1 Tannerellaceae bacterium
CATCGCCTGCAATGCCCAGGCCCCGTAGAGACGCGATTAATCGCGTCTCTACAAACACCACCGCAGGGCCTCCCGCCTTCGCGGGAATGACCTATTGTTCGAGCGTGAAGGGCTTTTGAAACATTCCCGCCGAGCGAAAGCAGACTTTTTGAAAAAATAGCGCTCCCGGAAATTGTCGGGCAGGCGTCCGGGTTTTTGGGACGGCCATCAAAATCGGCTGCCGAAGCTGCGTTTATGTTTGGATTTATGCTTTGAGATTTCATCGGAGAATAGAATTTGCCTTGCATTGGCTCAAATACCATAAATCATTGAAGGGGGACAATGACTTTTTGCACAACGTCTCCTTTACGGGCGTGAATGGCTTTTTGCAGAGCCCCGGCCGGGGGTTTTGCACGACAGGAATATTAGTATATTTTTGTTCCCACATTAAAATTTAATTACAAGACAGAAAGTATGGGACGTGTTTTAGTTATAGGAGCAGGAGGCGTAAGTACCGTAGCCGTAAAAAAGATGGGCTTTAACTCCGATGTCTTTTCCGATATAATGATTGCAAGTCGCACCAAGAGCAAGGCCGACAGGATTGCCGCGGCTATGAACAGGCCGGGGGTGCAAACGGCTCAGGTCGACGCCGACCGGGTAGACGAACTCTGCGCTCTATTTGCAAAGTTCGGGCCCGACATAGTGGTTAACCTTGCCCTTCCTTACCAGGATTTGAGCATTATGGACGCCTGCCTGCGGTACGGCGTGAGCTATTTGGATACGGCCAACTACGAACCGCTCGACGAGGCCAAGTACCAGTACTCATGGCAGTGGGCCTACAAAGAAAGGTTTGAGCAGGCCGGCCTGACCGCCATCCTGGGCTGCGGATTCGATCCGGGCGTTACCGGGGTCTTCACGGCATACGCTGCAAAGCATCATTTCGATACGATAGAGTATCTCGACATAGTTGACTGCAATGCCGGCGATCATCACAAGGCTTTTGCAACCAACTTCAATCCGGAAATCAATATCCGCGAAATCACTCAGCGAGGCAAATACTTCGAGCAGGGCGAATGGAAAGAGACCGACCCGCTCTCGGTACACCGCCCGCTCAACTATCCGGGCATAGGCCCGCGGGAATCATACCTCATGTATCACGAAGAGCTGGAAAGCTTAGTGAAAAACTTCCCCACAATCAGGCGCGCCCGCTTCTGGATGACCTTCGGACAGGAATATCTCACTCATCTGAGGGTGATACAAAACATAGGCATGTCGCGCATAGATCCGGTGCCGTACAATGGCATCGAAATAGTGCCCATACAATTCCTGAAGGCAGTGCTGCCCGATCCGGGCGAACTCGGAGCCGACTACACCGGCGAAACCTCCATAGGCTGCCGCATCAGGGGACTGAAAAACGGCAAGGAGCTGACGTACTACATATATAATAATTGTAGCCACCGGGACGCCTTCGTCGAAACCGGAGCGCAGGCCGTGAGCTATACAACCGGCGTACCTGCCATGATAGGCGCCAAGCTGTTCCTGCTGGGATTGTGGAAGAAACCCGGAGTATGGAACGTTGAAGAGTTCGACCCCGATCCCTTCATGAAAGAACTCAACGGGCAAGGCCTGCCCTGGCACGAAACATTCAACAGTGATCTCGAATTATAAGTCAAATCCTTAAATGTTCAGAAGATGAAAAAGAACGAAACCCCAACGGACGAAACAAGCAAACAAGAAGCAAGCAAAGCCGAGAAACTGAAAGCTCTGCGAGCCACAATGGATAAGATTGAGAAAGCATACGGCAAAGGCTCCATCATGAAGATGGGCGACGCCGGAATAGAACAGATGGAAGTAATTCACACCGGCTCTATCGGCTTAGATGCAGCTTTGGGTGTAGGAGGCTATCCTAAAGGAAGAGTAATAGAGATCTTCGGCCCCGAATCGTCGGGCAAGACCACGCTGGCTATCCATGCCATAGCCGAAGCCCAGAAAGCAGGCGGCATAGCTGCCTTCATCGACGCCGAGCATGCATTCGACCGCTTCTATGCGGAAAAGCTCGGAGTAGATGTTGAGAACCTCTACATCTCGCAGCCCGATACGGGAGAGCAGGCTCTGGAAATAGTCGATTCGCTTATCCGCTCGTCGGCCATAGATATAATCGTTATAGACTCGGTGGCGGCTCTGACGCCTAAGTCCGAGCTCGAAGGCGATATGGGCGACAGCAAGATGGCTCTCCAGGCGAGACTGATGTCGCAAGCCATGCGCAAGCTGACGGGAACGATAAGCAAGACGAACACCACCTGCATCTTCATAAACCAGCTGCGCGACAAAATAGGCTCGGCTGTGTTCGGCAATCCCGAAACTACAACCGGAGGCAATGCCCTTAAGTTCTACTCATCGGTGCGCCTCGACATCCGAGGCATAGGCAAGCTCAAGGATGGAGAAGAGGTGAAAGGGAACCAGGCGAGAGTACGGGTTGTGAAAAACAAAGTAGCTCCGCCCTTCCGCAAAGCCGAGTTCGACATTATCTTCGGAGAAGGCATCTCACGCATGGGAGAGATTGTCGATATAGGCTCCGATCTCAATATCATCAAGAAGAGCGGCTCGTGGTACAGCTACGGCGACACTAAGCTCGGACAGGGCCGGGACGCTGCCAAGCAATGCATACGCGATAATCCCGAACTGGCGGAGGAACTGTCCGGTTTAATCTACAATGCCATCAAGTAAAGACTTATACCGTATCCTCTGCGACAGCGAGCCTTCCATTCCCCTGTTCTCCCAATATTGGTGGTTGGATACGGTTTGCGGGGCGAATCGCTGGGATGTTTTTCATTGGATGGATAAAGGTTGCATGCGTGCAACCTTTCCTGTTTATGTGCCGGCCTCCGGCATAGCATCCATGCCTCCCTTTACGCAAGCTATGGGGCCATGGTTCGCTACGGAAGCGGCAGATACCAAATATGCGACAGCGCTCGGCAGGCGGCAGGCTATATGCGCGGACTTTATCCTCAAGCTTCGGCCTTACACTGTATTCATGCAGAACTTCCACCACTCCTTTGTTGATTGGCTGCCTTTCTATTGGGAAGGATTCCGGCAGACTACGCGCTACACATACATACTCGGAGATATTTCGGACGCCGGCAAGCTTTGGGCAGCCATGAGCGCCAACATCCGACGCAACATCAACCGGGCGAGATGCCGCAATAAGATTAGCGTAAGGCGCGGACTTTCGGCTGAGGATCTCTCTCGCATGGCAGCCATGACTTTCGGGCGGCAGAACCTCAAGCTTAAGCATGCCCACCTACTCGAAGCGCTCGTTGCAGCATCGAGACAGCGCGGCCGGGGCGACATCTGGGGAGGATACGACGACGAAGGCCGACTGCATGCCGCAGCTTTTGTTGTATGGCACGGGGATACGGCTTACTATATCGCCGGCGGAAGCGATCCTGCATTAAGGGAATCGGGGGCGCACAGCCTGACGCTATGGGAGGCAATCCGGGCAGTAGCAGCTCATTCGCGGAGCTTCGACTTCGAAGGATCAATGCTGCCGGGAGTGGAGCGCGTCTTCCGCGAGTTCGGGGCAGTGCAAACGCCATACTTCTGCATCAGCAAGGGGAAGCCCTCCGTCTGGGACAGGATACGCATCAGACTGAACAGGCATGGATGAGATAATCGCCTACCTCATTCGCTTCCTCGTCGGAGAGGACTGCGCCCGGAGAGTTGCCTACACAGCCGACGCTTCAACCTTCCGGCTATACGACTTGGTAATCATCCCGTCGGGATTCTTCGACAACGGAAGATATGCCGCAGAGCGTTCGATGCCCTCGCTTCCCCTCAGGCAGTGGGAGGGGATTCCCATACTGTACGGACATCCCACGATGCAGACCGACGGAGGCAGCATACTGCTGTATGCCGACCTCATCGCCGGCGCTTTTTTCCTTCTTTCCAGGTATGAGGAGATGATGCGACGCGATTTGCGCGACAGGCACGGACGCTTTCCGGGAAAGGAATCGCTTCCGTATCGCGCCGGCTTCATCCATCGCCCCATCATCGACGAGTATCGCACCGCACTGCGCAGGCTGCTCGGAAAGAGCTACACCGGAGGAGGCTTCGGCAGCATAGTGCTCACACACGACATAGACGCACCATACCTCTACCGTTCGCCCAAAGGATTCGTCCGTTCCATGCTGGCCGGACGAGGATTGCGGACCTCGCTGAACGGATTGTTCGGCCCGCCCGAAGCCGATCCCTACTACACCTTCCCGCAGATGCAAGCTATGAGCAGCAGGCTGTCGGATATGTCCGCCAACGTATGCTGCCGGCTTTTCTTCCGTGCCGGAGGGCGTACAGCCTTCGACAAGCCTCACTACGATCCCGCTTGCCGGGACTTGCGCCGCATAGCCGCAATCTTCGCCGCCGCTAAAGGCTTTGAGGCCGGATTGCATGCAAGCTACGAGGCCGGACTGAAGCCCTCCCTGATCGCAAGCGAGAAGATACGGCTCGAAAAGGCGCTGGGATGCAGTATCGCCTGTAACCGGCATCACTTCCTCGCCGCGCGCGAGCCGGAGGACATGCACAGCCTCATAAACGCAGGGCTGACGCATGACTATACGATGGGATATGCAGACATGGCAGGCTTCAGGCTCGGCACGGCGCGATGCGTCCGCTGGATTGCCCCGGACGTGCGACAGCTCACCGATCTGACGCTGCATCCGCTGCTGATTATGGACTCCACGCTCGAAGAGCAAAAGTACATGGGGCTGACCTTTGAAGCGGCGTCGGCATCCTGCCGCATGCTGATTGACAATGCGCACAGGGTGGGGGGCGACGTCTGCCTGCTCTGGCATAACACATCCATGGTATACGGCACCGGAAGTTATCTGCGACGGCTATATACCGACTTACTTTCTTATATCCGAGAAAAATAGAACACCGCATGAAGAAACTTATTACCATAGTAGGAGCCCGGCCCCAGTTCGTCAAAGCGGCGATGGTGAGCCGGGCCATTGAGGCCGGGAACGCCTCCGGAGAGCATACGATGCAAGAGCTGATACTGCATACCGGACAGCATTACGACGCATGCATGAGCGACATCTTCTTCGCAGACCTTCACCTCCCCGCGCCGGCTTGGCGACTGAACTGCAGCGCCACGACCCACGGCAGCATGACGGGCCGCATGCTCGAAGCCATTGAGGAGATCCTAATCGGCGAGAAGCCCGACGCCGTTATCGTTTACGGCGATACAAATTCTACGCTGGCCGGAGCCATGGCTGCTGCAAAGCTCCGGATACCCGTTGTGCACATAGAGGCAGGCCTAAGGAGCTTCAACCGAGCCATGCCGGAGGAGATCAACCGCGTGCTGACCGATCATCTTGCCGGCTTGCTCTGCTGTCCTACCCGCCTTGCCGTGAAAAATCTGGCGCAGGAGGGTATAACCGATGCGGTGCATCACGTGGGCGATGTGATGTACGACGCCGCGCTGCTGTTCGGAGCCCTTGCCGCATCGAGGTCGGACGTGCCGGAGCGACTGGGGCTGCCGCCCGGGTCGTATCGCCTCTGCACCGTCCACAGGGCCGAGAATACGGATAGCCCCGAACGGCTGGCTGCTATCTTCAGAGCTTTGATGGCCGTGGCATCAGGCGACTGTCCGATAGTCGTGCCGCTGCATCCGCGAACCGAAAGCCGGCTGAAGAGCTTCGGCATGTACGACGGAATCATGCGCGCAGCCGATCGCATACGAATCATACCGCCGGCAGGATTCATAGACATGGCGGCGCTCGAAATGAACGCTCTGACCATACTGACCGACTCAGGAGGAGTACAGAAAGAAGCCTACTTCCATCGAACCCCGTGCATCACCCTCAGAAACGAAACCGAGTGGACCGAAACCGTTGAGGCCGGATGGAACATCATCGCCGGGCATGACACCGACAGTATTATAGCAGCCGTTGCCGGCTCATCTCATACACAAAGAAAAGATATTGAGGAATACGGCGACGGACACGCTGCCGAAGCAATTGTAGCCCTGCTATGAAAAAGCTGCTCATCATCTGCGACCTCTTCCCGCCGGCTTTCGGGCCCAGGATGGGATACCTCTGCAAGTACCTTAAGGGAACGGGATGGGAGCCCTTTGTGCTCACCGAGAAAATCAACGACTCCACTTTCAGGCTCCTCAAGGACGTATGCCCCGTGCGCGCCCTGCCTTACTATCCCGCAGGCGGAGGCTTGGCGGGCCGGCTTGTGCGCATGGCGCTGCTGCTGTTATCGGTTGCCGGCTTTAAAGATTTTATTTTCCGCAGAGAAGCCGACAGGCTATGCGCACGCGCCGGCTTCGACCTCATACTGTGCAGCACCTACCGCAGCTTTCCCTTAGGAGTGGCGGCTGCTGCGGCGCGCAAATTCGGCCTGCCGTGGATTGCAGACCTGCGCGACATTGTAGAACAATACACCGGGCTGGAATTTATAGCCACCAAGTTGCCCCAATTTGTGGCCGATAAATTCACGCCGCAGCTAAGGGACAGGTTTATAGCCGCGCGAAACCGTGCCCTGCAAAGCGCCTCCTGCGTAACAACCGTATCCGCCTTCCATGTGTCGACGCTGCGGCCCTATTCTCCCGGGATTTGTTTGATATATAACGGCTACGACCCGGAGCTTTTTAAGCCTCGCACAAGCACCTCCGACAAGTTTGTCATCACTTATACAGGCCGACTGCTGAGCCGGGCCATGCGCGACCCTTCCCTGCTTTTCGCCGCCATACGCATGCTTGCGGCCGAGAATCTGCTGAGCCCGGATACGTGCAGGGTGGACTGGTACACCGACCCGGACTCCTGGGCGGACATCGACGCCGCCGCGCAGGACGCCGGGGTGAGGCCATACATGGAGAACAAGGGCTACGTGCCGGCCGAACAAATACCCGACGTGCTGGCCGCCAGCTCCGTTGTGCTTTTGCTGGCCAACAAGGAATCGGCCACAGGCCCGCGCGGAGTTGTAACAACCAAAGTGTTCGAGGCCATGGCCATGGAGCGCCCAATCCTTTGCGTGCGAAGCGACGAGAGCACAATTGCCGCCCTGCTGGCCGACAGCCGTTGCGGAACGGCGGCATCCGGCCCGGTGGAGGCATGCAACTTTCTGCGACTGCACTACCGGCACTGGCTCCGTCACGGCTATACCTGCGTGGAGCCCTATCGCCCTTTCATCGAATCATTCTCACGGCAAAAGCAGGCGCATGAGTTTGCGAGGATTTTTGATGAAGTAGTGGGCCGCGACGATTCATTGTCATAAACAACGGCATATTCATCAGCCCGGAGGATTTGCCGGGGCCACCGCCGACAAAGTGTCGATTCCTTAAAAAGTTTTTATAGATTTTAAGGAATGGCGTTAATGAGCGACGTTTGTCGCGAGCCACTGAAACAGTGTCGGTGGGCCCAAATAATTGTCGCACGCCATCGACACAGTGTCAGTGGCTCGCGACAATTGTCTGGGCCCACTGAAACAGTGTCGATGGCTCGCGACAATTGTCTGGCGCCACTGAAACTGTTTCGATGGCTTGCGACAATTGTCTGGCGCCACTGAAACGGTTTCGATGGCTCGCGACAATTGTCTGGCGCCACTGAAACGGTTTCGATGGCTCGCGACAATTATTTGGGCCCATCGACACTGTTTCAGTGGCGTCGGACAAGCGTCGCTCACTAACGCCATTCCTTAAAATCTATTAAAAAAAAGATTTTTGCCGTTGAAACAGTGTCGGTCCGGCCGGGGGGAGCCGTCGCAGCATCTGCGTATGTTTGAGGCTAAGCCTGCGTCAGAGCTCGAGGCTGATCTCTATGCCGGCCTGCAAGGGCTTTCCTTTCTGGAGGTAGGGCTGCCCGAGTGATTCGAAGTAGAAGACGGCATAGTCCGAATCGGTGAGGTTGCGGGCCCAGAGGTTCAGGCTGACCTTCCCCTTCCTGACGCCGGCGCGGGCGTTGAGCAGGGCGTAGAAGGGCTGGCTTATGTCGTTCGCCTCAGTCCAGTAGATTTTGCCTGCGCCGCCGAGTTGGGCCGAGGCGCTGATTTGGTCGAACCACGAGCGTTGCAGCAGCTTGTTGTAGCGCAGGTTGAGGTGCAGCGTGTGTGTCGGTATATAGGGTACAAATTTTCCTTTGCAGTCAAGGGCAACAATCTTCCCGGCTTCTTTGCGCTCCATAACGTAGTCGCGGAAAGCGGCGTGGGTGTATCCGTAGTTCAGTCCTGCCGAGAGTGTAGTGCTGAGGCGGGCGCTGAGGCTGACCTCTGCGCCGTAGGAGGCGGCCTTGCCGGCGTTGGTGATGATGCGTCCGTTGCCGCTCTCCACGAATCTTGTGAGCTGCATGTTACTGACGTCCATGTAGAAGAGCGTGAGCTCTGCGGTCAGCTTGTCGGCTGCAACGAGGTGCAGGCCTCCTTCGTAGTTCCAGCTGAGCTCAGGCTTGTACGAGGTGGTTTTCTCAAGCGACTCGGGCTCCACCGCCAGGGCGGGCATGAACTGTTTCATCAGGTCGTACTGCATCTGTGTCTGCATCAGGTCGGCCGACATCTGCACATTGTATCCTCCGGTCTTATATCCTTTGGCGAGGGAAAGATAAGCGAATGCTCCGGGCGCCCACTCGTATTTAAGTGAAGCCTTCGGCAATAATTGCTTAAAGGCTTGAGATGTGCCGGCATCTATAACGCTGGGCTGTATGCCCGGCACGGCTACCGGGGGCGCAGCCGGGTTCATCTGCATGGCGAGGTTCATCATGGCCTCCGAACGGTAATTCATCTCCTGCTTTTCGTAGTCGAGACGAATGCCGGCGGTGACGGACAGCCCTTCCGTCAGGATGTTGTTATAGGTGGACTGATGAAAAACCGCAGCGCCCCAGGAGGGCGTAACGAAGGAGCCGGGAATGAGCAGGGAGGGATTGGTGACAAGCAGCGTCGGCATTTTCGGATTGGATGCCTTAAGATTGTCGAACACGGATTGCAGTATTTCCTTCACGCCGTCCTGCCCGAAAGTCACAGGGCCTTCGGTATTGAAATCGTTATGGAAGGCATAAACGCCGGCCGACCATTGGTACGCGGGGCCCGGCAGGCTCTTCAGCGCAATCTCCTCGCTGAAGGTCGTCTGCTTCTGGAGCTGATTAAGCGTGAACAGCGATCTGGGCGAGAAGTCCTGGTCCATCTTCATGTCGTCGTCGAGGTGCAAATGAGCGGTTGTGCTGCTGAGGGTGAAGGTGCGGCCCCGATACTCTATGTGCAGGCTCTGCGATAGCATGTCGCGCCTGTAAGTAGATGAATCGCCTATGCTGACGTCGTCGGTTTTGCCCGAATCCTTGTGGTAGAGCCCGTAGGGGAATCCTCCCTGGTCGACGTAGTCGGGCGAGAGCGTGTAAGTGGCTCTGAGGGCCGGAGCGATTTGCCATGCGAGCTTGAGGCGTCCTCCGAAGGCCTCAAGGGCGTCGGCCTTCTTATTATTATATGTGTTGGTGAAGAAGCCGTCGCTGCGGTGATAATATGCCCCGAGCGATAGGCCGAAATTTTTAGCTATGGTGAAGTAATACGAAGCTTTGGCCTTAATGTCGCCGTAGGTAGCGCCCGATAGCGAGAAACGGCCTCCCTGATAGTCGAGGGGCGACAGCGTGTAGATGTTTACGACGCCTCCCATGGCGTTGCGGCCGTAGAGCGTACCTTGGGGGCCACGGTGCACTTCCATCTGACGTATGTCGTAGAGTTCGCCGTCGAACATGCTCTTGTCGGAATAAGGGACGTTGTCTACGTAGACGCCTACGGATTGCCCGCTGCTTCTGGCTCCTACGCCCCGGATGTATACGGCGGAGGTAAGCCTGGCGCCGTAATCGGGTATATAAAGGTTGGGAGCCAGCGAGCTGAGGTCTTTCAGCGCCTCTATCCTGCTTTCACGTATCATCTGCGGACTGATGACCGAAACCGCTCCCGGCAGCTGCCTGAGGCTGTTGGTTTCCTTCACGGAGGTTACGACCACCTCGTCGAGAGTATGGACTTTGGCTGTGTCCTGCGGTACATTCAAGATGTTTGCCGTCATTTCGGCGTAGCACAAGCCGCAAAAGGCCCATGCAAAGAGTAGTATTTTTTTCATTATCAATTAAGTTATTATAGCGGCAAAATAACGACAAAGAAATCCCGGCGTCAATCCCCACTAATAGGGATAAATCAAGCCGGGATGCCGACGATGACATGGCTCTCCGAGGATGATCAAAAAAACCCCCGCACGACAAGCATGCGGGGGTTCCCTGTAAAATCTATCGCTCGTCGGAGCGAGCTGTCTTGCTTACTTCACCAGAGCCTTGGAGGAGGTTCCGTCTATGCTTACAACTACTATGCCCTTAGGCAGCGAGATGCTTGCATTGTTGCCGGAGACTACCGTCTTGGCTACGGTCTGGCCGAGTACGTTGGTGACGG
>JAITGS010000123.1 GCA_031280435.1 Tannerellaceae bacterium
TCGAGGTTTCCTTCGGAAAATCAGGTTCATCAAAAAACCTTTCGAAGTTGCCTTCAGAAAATCAGGTTCGTTAAAAAAGCTTTCGAGGTTTCCTTCGGAAAATCAGATTCGTTAAAAAACCTTTCGAGATTTCCTTCGGAAAATCAGGTTCGTTAAAAAAACTTTCGAGGTTTCCTTCGGAAAATCAGATTCACTAAAAAACCTTTTGGGTGCGCTTTCGGAAAGGCGGATTTGCGGAAATGCCGGTTGTGGCAGGCGGAATTATTTTTTGCGCAGGCTCTACGGGTTCCCTGCATGCATCGGATGGATGGCATGGGGGTGTGCCGGTTTGATTTTGTTCGCAGACAGGACAGCCGAGAGTTCCTGAAAAAATGTATCTTTGCGCTCGCGAAATTCAAAAGAAAATATAATTTATCATGGCAAAAGAACTGAAAGAACTTACAACCCGGCAGGAAAACTACTCGCAATGGTACCAGGACCTGGTGATCAAGGCGGAACTGGCCGAAAACTCGGCCGTGCGAGGCTGCATGGTTATCAAGCCCTACGGGTATGCTATCTGGGAGAAGATGCAGCGCGCGCTCGACGACATGTTTAAGGAAACGGGACACTCCAATGCCTACTTCCCGCTGCTGATTCCAAAATCGTTCATGAGCAAAGAGGCCGCCCACGTGGAGGGTTTTGCCAAGGAATGTGCGGTGGTGACTCACTACCGGCTGAAAAATTCGCCCGACGGCGCAGGAGTGGTGGTCGACCCGGCCGCGCGGCTTGAGGAAGAACTGATTATCCGACCTACTTCCGAAACTATTATATGGAACACGTACCGCAACTGGATTCAATCTTACAGAGACCTGCCTATACTGATTAATCAATGGGCCAACGTGATGCGATGGGAGATGCGCACGCGCCTGTTCCTCCGCACCGCCGAATTTCTTTGGCAGGAAGGTCACACTGCGCATGCAACTCAGGCCGAAGCCGAAGAGGAGACGCTGCGCATGCTCGGAGTTTATGTGCGCTTTGCAGAAGAGTTCATGGCCCTGCCCGTCATACGAGGCGTGAAGACTGCCAGCGAACGATTCGCCGGAGCCCTCGACACTTATTGCATAGAGGCCATGATGCAGGACGGAAAGGCTTTGCAGGCCGGAACCTCGCACTTCCTCGGACAGAATTTCGGACGCGCTTTCGATGTCACTTTCATAGACCGCGAAGGCAAAACGGATTATGCCTGGGCTACCTCATGGGGCGTTTCAAGCCGACTGATTGGAGCCGTCATCATGGCACATTCCGATGACAACGGGCTGGTATTGCCGCCACGGCTCGCACCCATCCAGGTAGTTATTATTCCTATATATAAGAGCGCCGAGCAGCTTGCGCTGATTAGCGAACGGGCAAACCTTATAGCCTCACGCCTCCGGGCCATGGGCATAAGCGTGAAATTTGACGATGCCGACAACCGCAAGCCGGGCTGGAAGTTCGCCGAATACGAGCTCAAAGGAGTGCCGGTACGCCTGGCCATAGGCGGACGCGATATGGAAAACGGAACCGTGGAGGTGATGCGACGCGACCTGCTTGCCAAAGAAACCCTTCCGCAAGAGGGCATAGAGCTCATAATACAGCAACTGCTCGACGAGATACAGAAAAACATTTACCGCAAGGCCCAGGATTTCCGCGCCACACGAATAGCCGACGTCGACACCTACGATGATTTCAAGGCTAAGATAGACGAGGGCTTTTTCGTTATGGCGCACTGGGACGGCTCGGCCGAAACAGAGGAGCGGATTAAAAATGAAACCAAGGCTACAATACGCTGCATTCCTCTTGAGGGCGACCGCAGTCCGGGCCTCTGCATGATAACAGGCCGGCCGTCGGAGCGGCGCGTGCTGTTCGCAAGATCTTATTAAGCAAAATGACTTCACTTAGGGTAATCTTGCTGATTACTTTGCTAACCGCAGCCGGGCTCACGAGGTCGCAAACCTCGGAGCCCGCGTTGCGGAATCCTCTCGACATCCCCATACTGCTGAGCGGCAACTTCGGCGAGCTGCGTACCAATCATTTCCATTCGGGCATCGACCTGAAAACGATGGGAGTGGAAGGGAAAAGCGTAAGGGCCGCGGACGACGGATACGTGGCCCGCATCGTGGTGAGCCCCTGGGGCTACGGCAATGTGCTCTACATTGTGCATCCCTCAGGCCTGAAAACCGTCTACGGACACTTGCAGCGCTTTAACGACAAAATCGCGGCCTATGTGAAGGAGCATCAGTACGAATCGGAAGATTTTTCGGTAGATATAAGCCTCACGCCCGACGTTTTTCCCGTACAAAAAGGCGACCTGATAGCTTTCTCCGGAAACTCCGGCAGCTCCGGCGGTCCGCACCTGCACTTTGAAGTGCGAGACGCAGCCACCGACGATGTTATGGATCCGCTGCGATACTACAAAGACATGATTCGCGACAGCCGACCACCGCGCATGGACGCCTTCATGATTTATCCTTTTGAGGGAAAGGGGGCCGTGAACGGAGGAAGCCGGCCGGCCGAACTCAAATTCACGACCGCTAAGGACGGAAGCCGTACTCTTCAGGGCAAGGCGGAAGCATGGGGCGAAGTGGGCATAGCCCTGAAGGCATACGACTACATGGACGGCACCACCAACATCTACGGAGTGCGGCAAATAATCATGGGCGTCGACGGCACAATAGTTTTCAACAGCAGGCTCGACAGCTTCTCTATATGGCGCGACGCGAGATACATCAACTCCTTCATCGACCCTGCCCAGTGGCGAGACAAGCGAGCCTTCTTCATGAAGAGCTTCATCGAGCCCGGCAATCGCCTGCAAAGCCTCAGCGCACTCAACCGCGGCACGCTTCTTATCAACGAAGAGCGTCCTTACCGCATAACCTATCTCGTGAAGGACGCCTACGGCAATCAGGCCAAGCACACTTTCATAGTGAACGGCAAGCGACAGGACATAGCCGAGCCGGATACGGCCGGCCTCGAGCTCTTCCACTGGCGGGGCGAAAACCGCTTCGGAGCCAAAGGCCTTCGCCTGCTTATCCCCGACGGTAATCTGTACGACAGCTTCAGGTTCAGGTATGCCTCCGGCAATGATCATCCGTCGGCGCCGGCAGCCGTGCACTATCTGCACGACGCCTATGTGCCGCTGCACGGCAATGCACAGCTCTCAATCCGCCTGAGCGTCGACAGCCTTGAGGATAAGGACAAGTACGGCATCGTTCGCCTGCAAGGCAGCCGGGCAATCTGGCTCGGCGGCAAATATTCCAAGGGATGGATTGAAGCATCCGTCCGCGAGCTGGGCCCGCATACGGTGATGACCGATCGTACGCCTCCGGAAATCAAACCGCTGAACCCGCAAACATGGGTCGCCCGCAAAACCATCAGCTTTAGAATATCCGACAACCTCAGCGGCGTACAGAGCTTTCGCGGCGAGATAGACGGCAAATACGTGCTCTTCGAACTCGACGGCAAACGCGCGCTGGCAACCTATCGCTTCGATCCCGATCGGCTGAGCCGCGGCAAGCACAGGCTCGCCTTCAGCCTGACCGACGCTTGCGGCAACCGTAGCGTTTTCGAGCACAGCTTCAGTTGGTGAGGATTAAGTCCGGACGGCTACCCTCCCGGATTTTTTTTCATACCGCAAGCTTTCCCTACTACCCCCAACTGAATACACATATTATTATATAAGACAAGAACAATGGAAAACCGGAATTTTTCTACCCAAATCAGCACCAAACTTATTCACGCAGGCGAATCGGAACGGCCCTCCGTATCGAGAAGCAAGGCGCTGCCCATCACGATGACATCCGTGTTCTCCTTCGACTCGGCCGAAGATCTGGAGAAGGTATACGAGGGCGAGGCGGCAGGATATATTTATACCCGTAACGGCAATCCGGTGCACGACGCCCTGGCCGAAATAATCTGCGCTGCCGACGGCAGTGAGGCGGCCCTGGGATATTCGTCGGGCATGGGAGCCATATCGCTGGCCCTGCTTTCGCAGGTTCAGGCCGGCGATCATATAGTTGCGGCCAATGTCATCTACGGCGGCAGCTTCGCCTTCCTTAGCGCCGAGCTGTCAAGGTTCGGAGTGCAAACCACTTTCGCAGAGCCCTCGCCCGAAAGTTTTGAGAGCTGCATAAGGGATAATACCCGCGTGCTTTATGTGGAGACGATAGCTAATCCCACTATGGAGGTCACGGATTTGCAGGCAATGGCCGAGCTGGCCCGACGGCACGAAGCCCGGCTGATTGTTGATAACTCCTTTGCAACTCCGATTATCTGCCGGCCGCTCGAGCTGGGCGCAGACCTTGCCGTGTACAGCGCAACCAAATATCTGGGCGGACATAGCGACGTGACGGCCGGCGTTGTGAGCGGCAGCGCCGAACTGATAGCCAAGGTCTACGCTTCCGGGCTGCTGTTCGGCCCTACGCTGAGCCCCTTCGACGGCTGGCTGCTGGTGCGAAGCATGCGCACGCTCGGCTTGCGGATGAAGCAACACTCGCTGAACGCTATGGCGCTGGCCCGGTTTTTCGAGCAGCATCCGGCCGTTGGGCAGGTATGCTATCCGGGGCTGGAATCCTCGCCCACGCACCTCACGGCCAAGCGCATGTTTAGCGACGGAATGTACGGCGGCATGCTGAGCATTAGCCTTAAAGGAGGCGAAGGCGCTGCAAGGAAGCTGCTGGGCGCGATGCCATCCGTAAGGTTCGCCCCGAGCCTTGGCGGCGTGGCTACAACAACCTCGTGGCCGGCACGCACCTCGCACCGGGCTTTTTCGGCCGACGAACTTGCCGCGGCAGGCATCTCGGCCGGAATGGTACGGATTTCGGCCGGACTGGAGGATGCAGCCGATCTCATCCGGGAGTTTGAAGCCGGGCTGTCCAGGCTTTGAATCGCCCGTAATAACGGAGGCCGAAGCGCAAATGGCTAAGATTCTGCTCGCCGAGGATGAGGCAAACATCGCCTCCTTCATCGAAAGAGGATTGACCGAGTTCGACCACACAGTGCGCCGTGCCGCCAACGGAGCCGAGGCATGGGAGATCCTCCGTGACGAGCCCTTCGATCTGCTGCTGCTCGACGTCATCATGCCGCGCATGAACGGGCTGGAGCTTTGTGCCGCCTACCGGGCAAAGTTCGGCTACGCTTCGCCGGTTATTATGCTCACCGCCCTGGGTACGACCGAGGATATAGTGATGGGGCTGGAGGCAGGCGCGGACGACTACATTGCCAAACCGTTCAGCTTCCGCGAGCTCGAAGCTCGCATCCGAGCCCTGCTCCGGAGGCCGCGCATTGAGCCGGAGGCTTCGGCCGGACTCGCTTGCGACGACCTCAGGCTGGACCCCTCGGAGCGCCGCGCCTTCAGGGGAGGCAAGCCTATCGATCTGACCGTACGGGAATATCGCTTGCTGGAGTACCTGCTGGCCAACCAGGGCGCCACCGTTTCGCGGCCCGACATCATACGCAACGTATGGGACAAGGAAGCCGACCGCAACATGAACATAGTGGACGTATACGTCAATTACCTCCGCACGAAGATCGACCGCGACTTCATCCGCAAACTCATACACACCGTCCCCGGCCTGGGCTATCGCTTGGAGGAATGAAGCCGGAGCCGTCTACAAGCCGATATACCTCAGCCATGATTGCCGTGACGGTGCTGGGCGCTATGCTCTTCTTCCTGCCGGTGATTCTGCTGCCCGACATGCGGCTGTGGGTCAAGATTGTCCTGGCGGCGGGAGTGATAGCCGCGGAAGTCCCGGCGATATATCTGCTCGGACGGCGCCTGGCCCGCAGGATGATAGAGCGCATCGACCGGGCCTACCAAAGCGAAAAGGCCTTCGTGGGGAATGCATCGCACGAGCTCAACAACCCGCTGACGGCCATACAGGGAGAATGTGAGATTACGCTTATGAAGGACAGGTCGCCGGCAGAATACAAGTCGGCTATCAACAGGATATACGAGGAAACGCGGCGAATCATCAGGCTGATGCAGCATCTGCGATTCCTCTCCAAAGGCGACAGCGAGATACTGCACAGCGGGGCGGAGCAGGTGATTCTATCGGAGTTCATCATGCAGCAGTTCTGCGGCGATCGGATTAATTTCTCGCCGGACAACTTCGCCTTTACCCTCGATATAAATCCGGAACTGCTGAAGACTGCGCTGGAGAACATTATAGGCAACGCGCTGAAGTATTCGGGCGAGGGAGTGGTAGACCTGCGATTGCGCGCCTCGGTGCTCGACGTTGTAGACAGAGGAATAGGCATCCCGGCCGATGAAATAGGTCGCGTACTCCAACCTTTCTACCGCGCTTCAAACACTCGCGAATATTCGGGCAACGGCATAGGGCTGAGCCTGTCCATACACATCCTTCGCGCCTACGGAGCCGACGTGAGCATTGCCTCCGTCATCGGCGAAGGAACCCGCGTACGCATAGACTTCCGGCCCTGAGGTACCCACGCATCAAACCGCACAATGAAGACGCCCGACAATGAACCGGAAAAAAATCATTGCTGTCCGGTAAAATAAACCGGGATTCCGCATTAGCGTTTGATGGGTGCCATTTCCGACTCCGCCCAAGCTTGGGCTCGTTCCATATTTTTTCTCCGGCGCCGTTCCCAAGCTTGGGATTGCGCCGGTTTTTTTCTCCGGCGAAAACCCAAGCTTGGGCTGGCGAAAAAAAATTAACATTGCCGCCGTCCCGGACTTGGGCTGGTGCCGTTTTTTTTTCTCCGGCGAAAACCCAAGCTTGGACTGGCGAAGAAAAATTAACATTGCCGCCGTCCCGGACTTGGGCTGGTGCCGTTTTTTTTCTCCGGCGAAAACCCAAGCTTGGGATTTCGTCATTTTTTTAACATTGGCGCCGTCCCAACCATGCTCAAGCCTATTTTTAATCGGCTTGAGGAGGCTTGGTTTTTATGTTGATGCTGTAAATAGGGCTTTCATCGGAAGTAATGAGGGGGTGAGATACTTTTTTTACTTTTACCGGACAGCAATGAAAAAAACATAACAATTAAGACTACCGATCAATGAACATGAAAATTTGCAGACTGCGCGAATGGCAACTCGCCGACGCATCATCGCTGGCCGAACAGGCCGACAACTTTAAGATTTGGCTCAACCTCCGCGATGCCCTCCCCCACCCGTACACGGAAGAGCATGCCCGCCAATTTATCAGCAACGCAGCGGCCATGCCCCGCCCGCACAGACTTATGACAATAGACGTCGACGGCAAGGCCATAGGAAGCATAGGCATCACGCCCCATATAGACGTGGAGCGCATCAGCGCCGAGCTGGGCTACTTCATTGGCGAAAAATACTGGAACCGGGGCATTACGACGGAGGCGATCAGGGAAATGACGGCCTACGCCTTCAATAACTTTCCGCTGCTCAAGATATATGCAACTCCATTCGGCCACAACATAGCCTCGCAAAGGGCGCTGCAAAAGGCGGGATTCGAACTTGAGGCCATACTGAAACGGGCTGCGGTAAAGAACGGGCAGGTGGTGGACATGCACTATTACAGCATCTTCAAGGAGGAGCCGGGGCCATGAATCGCCCGCGACTATGATGCGCAAAAAAAACACGGGGGACAGTGATTGCCGTCCTCCGTGTTTTTTTTGTGTGCCGATGCGCCGCTTATTTCTGCCCTAAGTGATTGAGGACGGCGCCCCGGAAGTTGACATTGGCGTTAGCTCTCGAAGCTTCGTAGCTGCTGATCGCTCCGCGACGCTTCATGCGCTTGATGGTGTCGTCGAAAAATTCGTAATACTGCATCTTCGGACGCATGCCGTGGAAGTTGTCCTTCAGTTTCTTCGGCGAGGGAATGATGTAGGCCAGGAAAATGCACTCGCTAAGCGTCAGCGCCGAGGGCTCCTTGATGAAATAGTATCGCGAGGCCTCCGTGATGCCGTAAACGTTTGGCCCCCATTCGATGATGTTAAGGTAAACCTCCATCATGCGCGACTTGGAGGTTAGCCTGTTATTTTCGATGAGCCAGACGATCATGATCTCTTCGAGCTTGCGGGAGATAAGTTTGCTGTGCCCCAGGAACACGTTCTTTACGACTTGCATGCTCAGGGTGCTTGCACCGCGAATAAACTGCCGGGCTTTAAGGTTTTCTTTCCAGGAGCGCACGAAGGCTTCGTCGTAGAATCCTTTGTGCGTGTAGAAGGAATAATCCTCAGCTACGAGTACGGCTTGGAGGAGGTTCTTGGGGAGCTTGCCGATAGGGGTGAAGTTGGTGCTGGCCGGGCCTACTTCCATATCGCGCACTTTCTTGCCGCCGTCGAACACCCGGTGCATGAAAGGATCGCTCATCAGGCTAAGGTCTGTTTTGCCGTAGGACAGTATCTTGAAGTTGCGCGTCTGGGCCGACGACTCGAACACGAGATTGTCTATCCTGGCAAGGTCGGCGTCGAACAGCAGATGATAGGAAAGCATCCCGGATACCCGTATGCCGTCGAGCGTGCCGAACAGGCCGCGAGGCAGCGAGCCGAAGAAGTCGGATGCCGGGAAGTAGCCTTTGTTGATAGAGGCTCTGATGCGCCAGTCCTTATTCTTGACGAGCAGCAGGTAGGGATTGAAGTGCAGGCGCTTGTAGTGAACGGTTGTGGCCGTGCTGTCGAGTTCGAGGTAGTTGGGGCCTACGTTGATGCGGAAGCCGGCGAAGCCCTGGTCGAAAAAGATAGATTCGTTATGCAAGCTCGGCTGATTTATGCTCAAACCTTTCACGCCTATCTTGCCCACTATGGTTTGCTTGGAGTTGCTTATCGGAACCCTTTGCAGGTCGATGGCAAGGGTGTCGAGCAGTACGGTGGCGTCGAGTTGCCGCTTGAGGGCCGGGAGTTGGATTCGGGAGCTGTTGTCGGCATACATCCGCAGGCTGAGCTTGGAGGTCTGAGGGTTGTACGAGCCGCGGCAAGTCCAACCGTCGGCTGAGCGGTTCTCGTTTTGCATGCGGGCAACGAAACGGTAGTTGGATACTCGTACCGAAGGAATATAGTAATCGGACTCAGCTGCGCTGCGACCTTTGTATATCAGCCGCAGGCCTCGTATGGAAACCTCAGGAGGCAAATTGGGGAATACGCCCGAAAGGCCGTCGAAGAGCTCGCGAACCATGTTGGCATAGTTAGGACTGTCGGCGCCTCCCGCTCTGCCCGACGAGGATGCCGATGCGAGATAAACCTGCATGCCGGTAACGTCGAAGCTCTTGATTTCGTAGCCTTGCTCGGAGGGTTTGATGAAATTTGTGTATATGTTGAAGCTGCGAGCGCTGAAACGCATAGACGATCGCGCCGGGATAAAGGTGACGTCCTTGAGGCTGATCCCGCTAACACCTATCAGCGACACCGTGCGATAGCTGATCTGAAGGTTGTAGGCGCTCTCTATCCGCGCAAGGCGCTTGTCCACCAATCGCCGGGCAGCATACGAAAACGCTCCCCATATACAAAAAATGAAAACTATGATAGCCAAAATGATTATCAGTACTTTTGGCATAAACCGGTTATTTGTTTGCTCTACGAATCTGTTTTTCATAATGAGTTGAAATATTGCCCAAAGATACAATTATATTTTACATACAAGCATGTCGTCTGAATTATAAATTGAACTTGACCGGCTGTGTCCTAATAAGGCGAATCTGTACCGGCACTCTCCATTCATAATTTAGACTTAAGGTGCGACGCCGTTTTCGTTGAAGGCGCTGACGCTGAAATAGTATTCGGAGTTGAGGTTGAAAAAGCCGGCCTCAAGCTGCTTGTCGTACTGCAATCCGGTTTTGTACAGCGCAGGATCGTCGTACACCATAACGGCATGGTGCAGGGCGTTCGGACTGATGCCGGAGCGGACTATATAGCCCGTGGCTCCTATGCTGCGAGGCCATTCGACGGTGTATCGGCGCCTGTCCGACGCATTGCGGATAGCGCTCACGGAGCCCACCGGGCTCGGCATCGAGGCATTGCCTTTGCCGAAGGCCCTCAAGCCGGAGATGGAGAATTTGCCCGGAAGCTCCGCGGCGTTGACTATCCTCAGGTGCCGGGCATCGACCGGGCTGTCGAGCACGATCAGCTCGTGAACGGCGTCGGCAGTATTGGCCGTGCGATCCGCAATGCGGCTCCAGCTCTGTCCGTCGGCCGACGATTCTATATAATAACGATACACAACCGGAGGATGAGGGGCACGGATATTGAAATCATGGTCGGAAAAATTGACCTGCACGGCATGCACCTCCATAACCTTACCCATATCGGTGCGGAGCCATTCGCCCGGCTGTCCGCCTGCTGCCGCCCACCATGTTTCGACCTGCTCGTCGAAAGCAAGCGCGGGCGGATGCGATTCGGCGGACGACGAGGAAGTGGCCTCGCCCCCGTAGCTCAGCATATTCCATCCCATCGTACATTCTTCCGCAGAGAAATCCTGCTTGCGGTCGGGAATAAGAAAAGGATAGTCGGACAATACGGCTTGCTGGGCGAATCCGTCGGCTACGGGATAAAGCGGAAAGAGGCCGAGCCGGCGCTCAAACATGTGCCGCTGCGAGATCTTCATCGTGGCCACGTGCCAGAGGTTGCCGTACTTATCGCGGAAGCTGTGTCCATGCCCGGCGCCGCCTATGAATCCACCCGGCTTGAACGAAAAAGGCGAGGATTCCACGTAGGTGAAGGGGCCGAGAGGACTGTCGCCCACGTAGAGGCCATCGGCATAGCTGCGGAACTCCGTGCCCGGAGCGGCGTATTGCAGGTAGTATTTGCCCGCGTGCTTCAGGATGCAGGGGCCCTCGTTCCAGCCGTCCTTGCCCAGCTCGTTGTTCTCGCCCGCAGTTTCCCAGCCGTAGAGCGCGGACTTGTGCGTAATGAGCGTTTTCAGCTCGCCTATGCCTTTGAAGCCGTCGGCGGGGTCGACCTCCATGCCGTAGATGGGCGTCCGGTCGGAGCATCCCCAATATAAATAAGTGCGGCCGTCATCGTCGCGAAAAAAGGCGGGGTCTTGCGAGACCTCGGTCGGGAAGACAAATTTGGTTGCAATCTCCGTCCAGCTATCCTTGTCGGGATCGGAAGTCTTGAATATTCTGGCCGGTTTGCCGGAGGCCAGGAAGAACAGCTCGTTGTCGATTACGAGGATTGCAGGCGCGTAAGCTTCTATGGTTTCTATCGTTCGGCAGGGTATAAACGTCCATTCGGCCAGGTTGGGTGAGCTCCAGTAGCCGCCGGATTTGGATGCAAAGAGATAGTATTTTCCCTGGAAATATTCGCAGACAGGGTCGGCGGCTTCTCGCCTGGCGGGAGCGTTGTCGAGAGGTTGAAAGCGATAGGAGAGGTTCATGGGGTTGGCAACAATGCGGGCCTTGTCCGGCTGCTGAGCCGTGCAGAGGGCGGCTCCTGTCAGGATTATCGCCGTGAAAATGATACTGTTTTTCATGTTCAAAAATTTGTTGAAGGAATATTTTCCGCAAATATAATGCTTTGAGCGATTCCGAAGCGATTCTCCGGGATAGCCTCCCATGACAAAGACGGTGTAATGCAAGTAATCTGTCGAGATTTTGAAACAAAATAAAAAAAAATAAGCTCGCCGCTGCCGTCGAGGCCCTTCCCCCAGAAAAAATAAGCTCGCCGCTGCCGTCGAGGCCCTTCCCCCAAAAAAAATAAGCTCGCCGCTGCCGTCGAGGCCTTTCCCCCAGAAAAAATAAGCTCGCCGCTGCCGTCGAGGCCCTTTCCCCCAGAAAAAATATCTGTCCCGCCGGCTGCGGGAAGCTTCGGTTAAAAAAAATATCTGTCCTGCTGACGGCGGGGAGCTTCGGTTAAAAAAAATATCTGTCCTGCTGACAGCGGGGAGCTTCGGTTAGACTTAAAATCGGTGAGAAACGGAAAATGCGGGGCAGTTTCGGGCCGTTAGTTGCACCACTAACCAAGCGTCCGAAGCTGCTTCCGCATTTTTCCTGATTCTAATCTCTTTTATTCGCCTATACGGCCGGTGCGCTTACGAATAATTGTACTATTCCTATGATAATTGCCAGTATGACTACAACCGTTTGACAGGGCAAAACCTTGTTTGCTATACCTTCGGCAGATCGTTTGAGCAGGCCTGCGACCAAAATGATGCCCATCAGCAAGCTTGCGGTTCCTCCCGCAATCCAAAGAGTCCAGTAGAACGGCGCGACGGCAAGCGTTGAAACGAACATCAGCGCGCTGGCAACACCCATGATTCCCCATAGCAGCACAATAATTCCCGCCCAACTGATAGCGCGGGCGTATTTCCGGCGCCTTTCCTGAGCAACAAAGGAGGGCGAAAGGACAAGCGCTCCAAACAGTATGTTCAAAATCCCGTACAACATAAGTCTATCACTTTAAAAGATTATTAATTGAAGCACATAAAGCTGCGGACTTCAACCTTGCCTCCGAAGAACAAAACCGGGCAGCCTTGGGCCAGCTTCAGCGCTTCGTCTATGTTTTCGGCTTTTGCAATGAGATAGCCGCCAACGATTTCCTTCACCTCCGCATAAGGGCCTTCCGATACGCTTGCATCGGCGTGCAATGTTTTTCCTGTAAAATCAAGCTGATTCGTAGCAACCAATTTGCCTTGCGAGGCAATTCCGCCAATCCATGTTTGCCACTGTTGGGCGCTTTCCTGTAACTGTTCGGGGGTGGGTTCAAACTTCACGCTCCCATCGAATCTGAAAATCAAAATAAATTCTTGTGAATCTTTCATCTGAATTGTCTTTAAGTAGTTAATAAAAAAAATATTTCGGCGCGAAGATAGGTGGCGCCATAATCCGGATTCTTAGCCTATGGCAAGAAATGGCGCCCGGGGTCAGCCGTTTGTCACAATTTCTTTGCGGATGCGGCTCAGCGAGGTGTCGGTGATGCCGAGATAGGTGGCAATGTGCTTCAGCGAAGCGTGCTGAAAAATGTCGGGCTTGTCTTTGATGAGCCGCAGGTAGCGATCCTTGGCCAGGTCGGTAATCATAGAAATGCTGCGCTCCTTCAGTGCAAAATAGCTACCGACAAGCGTTGCCCGGCCTTGCTCGCGGAAGGCTTCTATGCTGTGGAAAAGCATCTGGAAGGTTTTGTAGTCCAATTCCCAGCAAACGCACGGCTCAGCCGCCTGCATGTATTCGCGCGTTGGCTGGCGCAGGAAAAACGAGCTCCAGTCAATCACTATGTCGCCCGCCAGATAGAAAGCGGTGGTGACGTCGTTGCCTTCGGGATCAAAAGTGTAGGAACGGATAAAACCGCTGTCTAAGAACCAGTAGTAGCCGGCGACTTTACCGGCCTCTATCAAATAATCGTTCTTTTCAAAGGAGACTTTCTTGAAATGCGGAAGCACAACTTCCAGCTCTTCCTTGCTCAACTGTCGCTCCGTAAAATAATTCTTTAAAAATTCTTCATTCATAACTTATCTATTTTTTTTGTTCGTTCGCGAAGATATACATATTTTTCAATTGCAGACAAACGTAAAAAACAGGAGGAGCGGAAGGCCGGGCCGACGGCTTACTTCGAGCCGTAGTTGAAGCGGATGAGGCTGAGGCTGTCGAGGTAGATTTTGTGGTACGGGGCCTCGGCTTTGTCCATGCGGATGTAGCCGTACACGCGGCGGACGGGCTTGGTGGCTACGGTTCGGAGGGTGAAGGAGTGAAAGCCGTCGGCCGAGATTGTATCGCGGATGAGGACGGTGGTGTCGGAATGTTCGGCGGCTATTTTCAGCTCCGGCAGGCGGTTGAGGCGCGGATGCAGGCCCCACACGCTCAGGTTGAGCACAAAAACGCTGCCCGATACATAGGCTCCCTCCGGACGTATGTCGAAAGTGATGGCATTGAAGAGCGATTGAGGCGAGAAGCTGAGGAGCGCGGGCTGCGTCCAGATGTTCACCGAGTCGGTAGGTACGGGCGGAGGCGCCAGCACAGCCTGGAGCTCATTGTAGGCATGCATGCGAGTGTCTACCTCTTTGATGGCGAGATCGAGCACCTGGAGCATGATGTTGAGATTTTTGCCGTACCACACGAGCGAGCTGTCGTACACGGCCTGCGTGATGTTGTGCTTGCGGAAGACGGACTCCATCAGCGCCGCCTTTTGCAGGCTGTCGGAATAGACTATGCTGTTCTCGCTCATGATCTGCTCGGCTATATGCACGTCTACCATCACGTCCTTCATTTTGTTTTCGGGGAGGATTCCTCCGGGCACTTTGCTGCATGCGGCCGTCAGCAGTATGACGGACGCGAGGAGGAAGAATAGGCGGCTGTGATTATGCAACCTTGCTTGCATCTGTTTCCGTATGCTTTTCGGATTTCGACAGACTTTTGGATAGTGTTCTACGGTAGAAAATAAAGATAAGGAAGGTTCCGACGCAGATTAATGAATCGGCCATGTTGAAGATGGGCCTGAAGAACACAAAGTCGTTGCCGCCCCATACGGGTAGCCATTCGGGCAGCTTGGTTTCTATGAGCGGAAAGTAGAGCATGTCGACTACCTTGCCGTGCATCCAGCTGCCGTAGCCGCCGTCGGGAGGAAAGAGCACGGCAGGCGAAGGCATGTGCGACTGAAATTCGAGCGGAACGGAGTAGGGGATCTGGCTGGGCCAATAGGGACTTGCGCTGAAGATCACGCCGTAGAACACGGAGTCGATGATGTTGCCCATGGCTCCGACGGCTATGAGCGAGATGCATGCTATGTACCCGAACTTGTAGTTCTGAGATACGATACGAATCATGTACCATACCATGAATCCCATGGCTATGATGCGGAAAAGTGTCAGGTATAGCTTGTTGATTATCTCCATCCCGAAAGCCATTCCGGGATTCTCAACGAAATAAATCTTGAACCAGGAGGTGACGTCAATGCTTTCGCCAAGCAGCATAGTGGTCTTAACCGTTATCTTCAGCCACTGGTCAACAAAAAGAAGCAATATTATAATCAATATTGCTCCTAATCCTTTTTTGTTCATCACCTGTTGTCTTTGTTTTTGGCTTCTATACTTAGCGTTGCATGCGGCACGGCTCTCAGACGCTCTTTGGGAATAAGCTTGCCGGTTTCGCGACACAGGCCGTAGGTCTTGTTTTCGATGCGTATCAAAGCTGCTTGCAGGTTTTGTATGAACTTTATTTGCCGTTGCGCCAGGCGTCCGGCTTCTTCTTTGGAGAGGGTGGAAGCGCCTTCTTCAAGCACTTTGAATGTTGGCGATGTGTCGGTAACGTCGTTTCCATCGGCATTGGTAATTCCGGATCGCAACATGTCGTAGTCTGTGCGCGCTTTCTCCAGCTTCTCTAATATTATGGCGCGAAACTCTTCGAGTTCGGCATCTGAGTATCGTGTTTTCTCACCCATATTGTTTTGTTTTTATTGATTTGGAAATTATGAATTTGTTAAATTATTTATGCTTTATCTATTCGGATTGATACGTTGAAGTCGTCGAACTCAAGTATGGTTGGTTCGCTCAGGATGTCGACCTGCTTGAGCGATACGGCGAGCACCTGGTTCATGATATACTCCTTGTATTCGCCGACGGCGGCATCGGTTTCGTCGGAGGAGAGGATGTGGATCTTGATCTTGTCGACAATCTCCAGCCCGCTGCTTTTCCTGAGGTTCTGGATGCGATTCACCAGCTCGCGGGCTATGCCTTCGCGGCGAAGCTCGTCGGTAAGCGTAACGTCGAGGGCTACCGTCAGGCTTCCTGCGTTGGCTACGAGCCATCCGGGTATGTCTTCGGATATGATTTCAACGTCGTCTATGCCTATCTCGGCCTCCTGTCCCTGAATGTTGCAAACGAAGCGGCCGGCGCGTTCCAGTTCGGCTATATCCTCGCCGCTCATGTTCTTCAGGGCTTCGGCCAGGGGCTTCATGATCTTCCCGTAGCGAGGGCCGAGCTTCTTGAAGTCCGGCTTCACCTTCCTGACAAGGGCGCCGGAGGAGCTGTCGACAAATGTCAGGCTCTTCACGTTCACCTCGTTCAGTATCAAATCCCGCACAGCTTCTATCTTATCACGTAGCGAGGCGTCGGCCACGGGAATCATTATGGTTTGCAGCGGCTGTCGCACCTTGATGTTGACCTTGCGGCGCAGAGCCAGCGTCATCGACGATATATCCTGCGCATACCGCATACGCTCCTCCAGAGCGCTGTCGATTAGCGACTCGTTGCATACGGGGAAGTCGGCTAAGTGAACGGACTCGGCTGCCTCACGGCGACTGACGCCAACCAAGTCCGTGTAGAGGCGGTCGGAATAGAACGGGGCTATGGGAGCCATCAGCTTGGCCACTGTTTCTATACATATATATAATGTCTGGCAGGCCGAGAGCTTATCCGCAGTCATCTCGCCGCCCCAGAAGCGACGGCGGTTGAGCCTGACGTACCAGTTGCTCAGATGGTCTACCACAAAGTCGGATATGGCGCGTCCGGCCCGGGTAGGCTCGTAGGTATCGTAGCAGTTGTCCACGTTACGGATAAGGCTGTTCAGCAGCGAGAGTATCCAGCGATCTATCTCCGGGCGATCGGCGCAGGCAACTTCCGGCAGGTCGGCCCTGAAGTTATCCACGTTGGCATAGAGCGCGAAGAACGAATAGGTGTTGTATAGCGTACCGAAGAACTTGCGGCGCACCTCTTCCAGGCCGTCGGGATCAAACTTCACGTTATCCCAGGGCGAGGCGTTCGTTATCATGTACCAGCGCAGCGGATCGGAGCCGTGCTGCTCTATGGTTTCAAAGGGATCGACGGCATTGTTGAGGCGCTTCGACATCTTATTGCCGTTGCGGTCGAGCACAAGCCCGTTCGACACCACGGCCTTGAAGGCAACGCTGTCGAAGGCCATCACGGCTATCGCATGCAGGGTGAAGAACCAGCCGCGCGTCTGGTCGACGCCTTCGGCTATGAAGTCGGCCGGATAGTTCTCGCCGCGCTCAAAGGCCTCGCGATTCTCGAAAGGATAGTGAATCTGCGCGTAGGGCATGGCGCCCGAATCGAACCATACGTCGATGAGGTCGAGCTCGCGCTTCATGGGTTTGCCCTTGGGCGAAACTAAGATAATATCGTCGACAAACGGGCGGTGAAGGTCGGCCCTGTCGTAATTCTCTTTGGTGTAGACGCCCGGACGGAAGCTGCGGTAGGGATTTTCCTCCATCAGTCCGGCCTTTATAGCCTTCTCAATCTCGGCTGTCAGCTCGGCTATCGAGCCTATGCATATCTCCTCGCTGCCGTCTTCGGTGCGCCATATAGGGAGCGGCGTGCCCCAGAAGCGGCTGCGGCTCAGGTTCCAGTCCTGGAGATTCTCCAGCCACTTGCCGAACCTGCCCGTACCGGTGCTTGCCGGCTTCCAGGTGATGGTTTCGTTCAGCTCCATCATGCGCTCGCGCGAGGCTGTGGTGCGTATAAACCAGCTGTCGAGCGGATAGTAGAGCACGGGCTTGTCCGTGCGCCAGCAGTGCGGATAGTTATGCACGTGCTTCTCGATGCGGAAGGCGCGGTTCTGCACTTTCAGCATCAGGCATATGGAAACGTCGAGGGTTTCGGCGCCGGATACGGCCTGCGAATCATATTCGTTCTTCACGTAGCGGCCGGCAAAGGGATCGTAGTCGGCCACGTTCATATATTCCTGAACAAAGTCCGGGTCAAGATCTTCGAGAGGGAAGAACCTGCCCGTGTGGTCGACCATAGGACGCGGATTGCCGTCCTTGTCCGTGAGCATCAGCGGAGGAACGGCGTTGATGCGTGCCACCTTGGCATCATCGGCTCCGAAGGTTGGAGCGATGTGAACTATGCCTGTTCCGTCGGCTGTCGTTACGAAATCGCCGGGGATCACGCGGAAGGCTCCTTCGCCGGGATTAACCCAGGGAATAAGCTGCTCGTATCGTATGCCGGTGAGTTCGTCGCCGCTCCATTCGCCGGCAATGCGATAGGGGATACGCTTCTCGCCCGGAGTGAAGGGAGGAAGCTCGCCTGTGGTTTCGGCCGACGAATCGAAGTGGGATGCCAGCAAATCGCGGGCAAGCACCACGGTGACAGGCACGCCCGTGTACGTGTTCCAGGTTTCGACTGCCACGTAGCGTATTGCCGGGCCAACGCAGAGGGCAGTGTTCGAGGGCAGCGTCCAGGGCGTCGTTGTCCAGGCCAGGAAGAAGGCCTCGCCGTGCCCCGTCATGGCCGGCTTGGGAGTGAGGATGCGGAACTGAGCCGTGCAGGTTGTGTCTTTCACGTCGCGGTAGGCTCCGGGCTGGTTGAGCTCGTGCGCGCTGAGGCCTGTGCCGGCAGCGGGCGAGTAGGGCTGAATCGTATATCCTTTATATAACAGTCCCTTCTTATATAAGAGGCTGAGCAGATACCAGAGGCTCTCGATGTAGCGGTTGTCGCAGGTGACGTATGGCTCCTCCATATCGACCCAGAAACCGATCTTGCGCGTGAGGTCTTCCCACTCTTTGGTGTACTTCATAACCGCCTTGCGGCATGCGGCGTTATAATCGGCAATAGATATCTTCCGCCCTATATCTTCTTTGGTTATGCCCAGCTCTTTTTCAACGCCGAGCTCCACGGGCAGCCCGTGCGTGTCCCATCCGGCTTTGCGATTCACCGCATAGCCTTTCATGGTTTTATATCTGCAGAAAATATCTTTTATAGCCCTGGCAACCACGTGATGAATACCGGGCATTCCATTAGCCGAAGGCGGACCCTCGTAAAACACAAACGCAGGACAACCTGCGCGTATCTCAAGACTTTTACGGAAAATATCGTTCTCCTCCCATTTACGCAGTACTTCGCGATTGATGGCGGCAAGATTGAATGTCGTGTATTCAGCAAATTTATTGTTCATTGTTTTAATATAGGGTTACGGGAATGCGCCACAAATGTAGAGCTTTTTCCCTTTATTTCCTACGAAAGCCCGTAGAGACGCGATTAATCGCGTCTCTACACACAACACACGCCTGCCCAAACAGGGGTCCCGTAGGGGTCGAATATTTTCGACCCGAATAAAACCGCCTGCCCATGTCCTACCCCCCGTAGAGACGCGATGCATCGCGTCTCTACCACACAACACACCGCCATCGCAAACAGGAGGCCCGTAGGGGTCGAATATTTTCGACCTGGAAAAAACCGTCGGCCAATGCCTACCCCGTAGAGACGCGATGCAACGCGTCTCTACACACATACGGCGGCCCGCCCAAACAGGTCGTGTCCAACCCCGTAGAGACGCGATTAATCGCGTCTCTACACACGATCCGGCCCTCGCCCAAACAGGGATCCCGTAGGGGTCGAATATTTTCGACCTGGAAAAAACCGTCGGTCATGCCCTACCCCGTAGAGACGCGATGCATCGCGTCTCTACACGCAACCGCCCCCCGCCCAAACAGGTCGTGTTGCAACAACCCCGTAGAGACGCGATGCATCGCGTCTCTACACACAACGGCACAACACACAACGGCCCTCGGCCCGCAAACAGGTCGTGTCCCAAAAGGTAGAGACGCCCAATTTGGGCGTCTCTACACACACGCACCCCAAAAAATAAGGGTCGAAAATATTCGACCCCTACGGGCCTCCTGTTTGGACGGGCGAATGGCCTTTGATGCATCGCCCCGCCCGGAACAACGCCTGCCCAAATAGGTCATTCCCGCGAAGGCGGGAATTAGAGCTTGCGAGAATCGACGCAGGCAATCTCCGATCGAGATTATGGAGCTTCTTCAGGAGGGTTTTAAAAACTATTGAGAGAAATCGTTTGTTTTATGTTGTTGAATTTCCGCAAATGCAAATAAAAAAACAACTTCCAAATCGCACCGGCTTGCGAGATTTAGCTTCGTTAAAAACCGTCATTAGGAAAGCTTGCGAGATTTCGGTTTGCCGAAATGCGATGTCGCACGAGCTTGCGAGAATTCGATTTGCCGAAATGCGATGTCGCACGAGTTAGCGAGATTTTGATTCGTTAAAAACTGTCATAGGGAAAGCTTGCGAGATTTCGATTCGTTAAAAACTGTCATAGGGAAAGCTTGCGAGATTTTGATTCGTTAAAAACTGTCATAGGGAAAGCTTGCGAGA
>JAITGS010000014.1 GCA_031280435.1 Tannerellaceae bacterium
CTGTTGAATGGCTCGCTGACGTCCTGAACCGAATTAACGACTGCAAAATCAACGACCTGCACTTGTTGTTGCCCGGCAAGTGGGAAAAATCATAGAGGTGTACTTCGCCGAATGGTTACACTACACTAAACTCCTGCTACCATAAGGGAAACATTCGTATGCATTGAGGCAGCTTCGGGAGCTTTATAGGACATCCCCGCAAAGCTTTTGAGTGTTCCCGAAACCATTTTGGACATCCCCGAAATGCTTTTGAGTGTCCCCGAAACCATTTTGGACATCCCCGAAATGCTTTTGAGTGTTCCCGAAATGCTTTTGAGTGTCCCCGAAATGTTTTTGGGAGCACTCAAAAAGGTTTTGGGAGCACTCAAAATGAAATCGGGGACACTCAAAAGGTCATCGGGAACACTCAAAATCATTTTGGGGACACTCAAAATGAAATCGGGAACACTCAAAATCATTTTGGGGACACTCAAAATGAAATCGGGAGCACTCAAAATCATTTTGGGGACACTCAAAATGAAATCGGGAGCACTCAAAATCATTTTGGGGACACTCAAAATGAAATCGGGAACCCCCGAAATGCTTGTCTACATGTCCGTAAAACCCTCTGGTATTGCGGATATTGTATGGTGAATGTTGTTGTGCCTTGCTGTTGTGGCCAACCGTTATAGCGGTTCTTATGGGCAATCATTGCCTGCGACGATCGATAGGGTTTCAAGGCGTCGGCCCTGTTGCGCCGGCCTCGTTGCTTTCAATTGAACAAGCTTTTCCATACTTTTGCATCCTAATGAATTGTAACAAATAAAATATACATTGAAACATGTTTGAGAATTTAAGTGACCGATTAGAGAAATCCTTCAAAATACTGAAGGGTGAAGGCCGCATTACGGAAATCAATATTGCCGAAACGCTGAAGGATGTTCGCAAGGCTCTTCTCGAGGCCGACGTTCATTACAAGGTGGCCAAGCAGTTCACCGATTCCGTGAAGGAAAAGGCAATCGGGCAGGACGTAATCAAATCAGTGAAACCGGGGCAATTGATGGTGAAGATAGTTCACGATGAATTGGCCCTTCTTATGGGCGAACGCGCCGTCGATATTAATCTGAAAGGGAATCCGGCCGTGATTCTTATGTCGGGGCTGCAGGGTTCGGGTAAGACTACTTTCTCCGGCAAGCTGGCTTATATGTTGAAACATAAGCGCGGCAAGCAGCCCCTGCTCGTTGCCTGCGACGTTTATCGCCCGGCAGCTATCGAGCAGTTGCGGGTTTTGGGGCAGCAGATAGGTGTGCCTGTTTACGATGAATCCGGCAATAATAATCCTGTCCTTATTGCTCAGAACGCCCTGAAGGAAGCTCGGCTCAAGGGATACGACGTTGTAATTGTGGATACGGCCGGGCGCCTTGCCGTCGACGAGCAGATGATGCGGGAGATTAGTGCCGTTAAGGAGGCTATCCGTCCGCATGAAACCCTTTTCGTTGTCGATTCGATGACCGGGCAGGATGCGGTAAACACTTCAAAGGAGTTCAACGACCGGCTGGACTTCGACGGCGTAGTCCTGACCAAGCTCGACGGTGATACGCGAGGGGGAGCGGCCCTCTCGATCCGTACGGTGGTGAATAAGCCCATAAAGTTCGTTGGGACGGGTGAGAAGATGGATGCCATCGACGTATTCCACCCCGATAGAATGGCAGATCGCATCCTTGGCATGGGCGACATCGTAAGCTTCGTGGAGAAGGCGCAGGAACAGTTCTCGGAGGAGGAGGCTATTCGCCTTCAGAAGAAGATTGCAAAGAATCAGTTCGATTTCAACGATTTTCAGAAGCAGTTGCGACTGATGAAGAAGATGGGAAACATCAAGGACATGGCCTCCATGATTCCGGGCGTAGGCAAGATGATGAAGAACATGGAGGTGGACGACAGCAACTTCAACCGTATCGACGCCATTATACTCTCCATGACCCCGGCCGAGCGCAGCAATCCGGCGCTGCTCAACACTTCGCGACGGCATCGTATAGCCGCAGGCAGCGGCACAAGTATCAAGGATGTCAACATGCTTATGAATAGCTTCGAGAATCTGCGCAAAATGATGCGAGGCCTTGTAAGCGGAGGGACTCCCGATCCCCGGAAGCTGGCCAATTTAAGGAGGCGATAGCATGCAGCTCATAGATGGAAAGGCTGTGGCCGCTCATATCAAGGCCGAGATAGCAGCGAACGTACAACAATTAGTACGCGACGGAGGCCGACCGCCATGCCTCGCCGCCGTGCTGGTGGGGCACGACGGAGCAAGCGAAACCTACGTGGCCGGCAAAGTCCGGACATGCGCCGAACTCGGCTTCCGCTCCAGCCTCATAAGATTCGACAGCAATGTTAGCGAATCGGAGCTGCTCGAATGTATAGACAGGCTGAACAATGACGGCGGAATCGACGGATTCATCGTACAGCTTCCCCTCCCGAAGCATATCTCCGAGGCCAAAATTCTCGAGGCCATAGACTATCGCAAGGACGTCGACGGCTTTCATCCCGTTAATATAGGACGGATGGCAGCAGGCCTCCCATGCTTCCTTCCCGCAACGCCCGCCGGAGTTCTTGAGCTCCTCACATATTATAATATAGAGACAAGCGGAAAGCATTGCGTCGTGATAGGCCGTAGCCGTATAGTAGGCAAGCCCATAGCCATGCTGATGATGCAAAAGGCCTATCCCGGCGATTGCACCGTGACCGTTTGCCATAGCCGCTCGAATAATCTGCGCGAAATGTGCCTCAGCGCCGACATCATCATAGTAGCCCTCGGAGTACCTCACTTCCTCAAGGACGATATGGTGAAGCCCGGAGCCGTAGTCATAGACGTCGGACTTACGCGCTTGCCGAGTAGCGTCACTGCTACCGGCTACAAACTTGCGGGCGACGTCGATTTCAGCCGGGTGGCTCCCCTCTGTTCCTATATTACCCCCGTACCGGGAGGGGTGGGGCCAATGACAATCGTTTCACTGATGAAAAACACATGGAAGGCAGCCGCCCGAACCATTTATCCCTGATCTGCACAAAGGGCGCCATACTGCTGATTACATTCCTGGCCATACGGCTTGCCGGAGCCCAAGATACGGTTACGTTGCTGTTTGCCGGCGACGCTATGCAGCATCAATCGCAATTAGACAACGCTTCCCGCAACGGTGCTTACGACTATTCATCCTATTTCAAGCATATACGCAGCGAAATTAGCGCCGCCGACATCGCCGTGGTCAACCTTGAGCTCACACTCGGAGGCCCTCCCTTTCGCGGATACCCCCAATTCTCCGCACCCGATGCCTTTGCGTCCGCCCTTAAGGAAGCCGGCTTCAATGTCTTCCTCAACGCAAACAATCACATACTCGACCGCGGCAACCGAGGCCTCATCAGAACGCTCGACGTGCTCGATTCGCTGCTGATAACCCACACCGGAGTTTTTCGGAGCGAAGATGAGCGCCAACTACTGTCCCCGCTGATGTTTGCATGGAACAACGTACGCTTTGCTATCCTCAATTACACTTACGGCACCAACGGAATCGCCCCGGAGCAGCCCGTCGCGGTCAACTACATAGACCCACGGCAGATTAGAGCCGACGTCAGGAAGGCGCGCAGCCTAAACGCCGACATTATCATCGCCAACATACATTGGGGGGATGAGTACAGCCTGCTGCAAAACGTCCGGCAAGACGAGTTGGCCGACTTTATGATCAATGAAGGCATAGACATAATCATGGGCTCGCATCCACACGTCGTGCAGCCATCAAGAACCATTACCGATTACCGTGGCGACATCACAGGCGTAGTAGTCTATTCGCTGGGCAACTTCGTATCCGGAATGACGGCGCCAAATACTTACGGCGGACAGCTCGTCAGGATAAGGGTGGAGAAGGAGCCCTTCAGGCGGGCCAGGATTAGCTCGGCGGAGTATGCTTTAGTTTACGTGCACAGGGAGCCGGCAGGCGGAAAGGTCGACTTCGTACTGCTGCCTGTATCCATGGCCGAACGAAGCGAGGATCCGCAAGCCGGGGCCCCGGCCATAGCCCTCGGACAGGAAGCCTACAAGAGGATGATGCGCTTCACGGACACAGCCCGCGAGCTTTTCAATCGCTACAATACCGGCTTCGCCGAATACCGGCCCGGAATTTTACGTCGGGATACCGGCTCTACCGTCGATTTTTATGCCCGAATATTTGGAGATTAAAATCATTGTAGTATTTTTGTCGCCGGAAGAACAAAACATGGTGAACGTAGCTCAGTAGGTTAGAGCATCAGATTGTGGTTCTGAGGGTCGTGGGTTCGAATCCCATCTTTCACCCATCCTTTTTTTACTTTCAATGTCTGAAATTTCTCGAAGGTCGTTGAGCCGATTAGCTTCAACGACCTTTCTTATTATCCCCCGAATCAGTTCGACCCTATTGCGGCCACCGGGTTAAGTCGCGCAGCCCGCAGGCACTGCACCAATACCGATACGAAGGCTACGGCCAGAACCGATATCCCCGCCAATGCAAAAAGCCACCATTCCAAACTTATCTTTTGTGCAAAGCCGGACAGCCACCTCTCCATAACCAAGTAGGCCGGAGGCGCTCCCAGCAAAAAAGCGAGGCCAATCCAAACCGTCAGACGCCCGTTTAGCAGCCGGATGATGTCCGCAGGTCCGGCGCCGTGCACCTTTCGGATACCAATCTCCCGCGTCTTTCGTTTCACCAGGAAAGCCATGATTATTACCAGCCCAAGGTTTGCAACTATGAGGCTAAGGGCCGAAAACAGTCGCACCAGCGCTTCGGCATGCCACTCGTTGGCATACACGCCGTCGTACACTTCTCCCAGGAAGGAGTAGTCGGCCGGATAGTCCGGAATGATTTCGCCCCACACCCTCTTGAAGGTAGAGAGGCCTTCCGCAGATCGGTTTGCTGCGAAGCGCACCATAATGCAGTGAAGGAAGAACTTGCGCGACAGCATCACCATAGGAAACGTATCCTCGTAGGTTGTGGCGTAGGTGAAATCCTCCGTAACGCCCGCCACCACGCCCTTGGCTATGTAGCCCACGATGGTGGGGCCCACTATCCGGAGCTGCTTTCCCACGGCATCTTCGGCGGAAGCGAAGCCCAGAGCTGCGGCGGCCTTACGGTTTATGACGTACTCCTCCGACAGATCTGCCGGCTCGGCATCATTTTCCATTCGCGCCATCAGCAGATTCAGATCGGCCTCATACGTGCGGCTTACGGTAGTGAATCCGTTTCCGGCAATGGGCTCAATGCGGAAAAAAGGCAGGAAACCGTCGCCCACTATCATAATCGGCAGCATTACGGCCTCCTCGTCCGCCTGTTCATGGCGCTTGAAGCTCATGGCGTCGCGAACGGCAGTTCCCGGAAGCTGCATTGCAGCCGTGACGGCCTCAATCTCCGGGTGGCGCAGCAGCTCGGCCCGTAGGAGCTCATATTTTTCCTGGATGACATCAGCCTGCTCCCGCATCACTAAGAGGCCGGGGCTGTCGGCCCCAACTTGCAGCTTTCGGATGGAGCCTGTCTGCCGGCTGATGCCGAAACTCAGGATTACTATGAACATCACCATAGCGTACTGGGCGATAAGCATGTATTTCACCTTCCCCAAAGAGAAATCATTGCCTTCAATCTTACGGTTAAGGAAGAGCGTAGAGCTCATCGCCCCAATTACGGGCCACAGCGACACGCCAACTATCGCCACCACCATTCCAAGGCACAAAACGGCCCATTCCTTCGCCGCTATCACCCCAATATCCATGCCGAGCCGGGTCGCCGAAATCGCCGCAAGGCATCCCCCGGCCATGACGGAAGCAACGGCCAGCACAGCTCCCAGCCTTGCCTCCAGGCTGATGACATGGCGGGCCGACGCGCCGTTCAATCTCAGAAGGCAGTAAAAACGGCGATTGCGCGCGAAGATCAATCCCGCATTGAGCCACAGATTGAACATCACTATCAGCAGCAACAGCGCATTGGCCCCCGCCACAAGATAGATGTAGGTAATATTTCCGTTTGGCTCCAGCTCCCGCAGCGCGCGGCCCCGCAAATGTATATCGGTGAGGGGCATCAGTTCCGGTTGAGGCTTCCTCGGAGCATCGGCGTAGAGCCGCGCGACGGCAGCCGCCAGCTCGGCCCCAGCCTCCTCAAGCCCCGTTCCCCGGTTCAGCATCAGGTAGGTATAGGCATATCCCTCAGAATCGTTTTCCGCCCGGTAGCCAATCAGGTCGGTATGAAAATGAGCAGCCGCAGGCATATTTTCGTAAACACCGCTGACAAACAAAGTGCGGGCCTCCAGCTGCCTGCTCGACACCTTGAGCTCGCGCCCCAGGGCCGGCTCCCCGCCGAAAAGCTCCCGTGCCAGGCTTTCGCTTATGGCAACCCTCCCCTCGCGGTCCGGCGCCGCATCCGTGCCGCCCTCTCTCCACCGCAAATCGAACATGCGGAAAAAGCCGGGCGTAACCAATACCGAATTGTTGATAACTTTCGATTTGTCCTCATACTCCAGCAGCGCCGTGTTGATGCGCCGCAAAAGCGCAGCCTCCTCCAATGCCGCACAGTCCTCATACAGAGGATTGTTTCTTGCCAGCCCCGCTATGCGGCCGTCGAGCTCACTATCCTCGTATCGGAACGAAAGCCGCACGATGCGATCGGCATTTTTGTGATGACGGTCGTAACTCATCTCCTTCCTGAGAAATGAAAACGAGATAAGCATCCCCGCCGTAATGACGGCCAGCCCGGTAAAATTTACTATCCTCAATGCGGCCGACTTCCTCAACTGTCTTATCAGCATATATAATAATGTGTATTAGGGTGAATAATGATATGTAAACGACCCGGCCATGCGAATATTGCCCCCTGCGGGCGGTTTTGGCGACGGCGCTATGGGCGCGGGAAGGGGTGCGGTGCAATGCCTGATTGTCATTAACGCTCGAAAAGCAGGTGCGGTGCAATGCAGGGATGTCATTAACGCTCGAAAAGCGGGTCATTCCCGCGAAGGCGGGAAGCTCCGATCGAAAAACGGTTACGATTGTATTAGAGCATATTGATACAAGGGATAATACAATCGTCCCAACTATCGATCGGAGATTCCCGCCTCCGCGGGAATGACCCATTGTTCGAGCGCATACCAATTCAGCACATGAATCAGGATGAAAAAAGCTTGTGCAAGGCGATTCATATAGTGAATCAATGAAGCCGGCTTTATTTCATATTAATCCTTATGATGAATCGGCATAGCCGCATATTTTTTATACCGATTCATATAGTGAATTGCTTTCCGCACATATTTGCAGCATGGATTCATATACCGAATAGCTATGAAAATATGTGGGGGGAGATAAATCAGCAGGTGTTTTTGCTTCGCATATATTTTTTTAGAGAAAACACTTGGTGTATCGAAAATATATTATCTTTGCGGAGAATTATCAATGAGTATTAATAGTAAGAAGATATTTTATGCTGATTAACCAACGTATTTTGGTGCTGATGCGCAGCTTGCACGACGACGAGCATCTGGGGTTCGGGACAACAATGATCGATGAAATCGGGGCCGATGTGGCATTGCTGCCGGCACTGACGGACAAATGGGAGGCCTATAAGGCGGTGGTAAACCGGGAGCAACTGCTGTTCAGCGTGTCGAAGGCATCGGTGGAAACGGGAGATATTCGCGGCTTCGACAAGAGGCGAGACCTTATATTCCGCGAAATGCGGCACAGGCTCAAGTTCTATTCGCGCAGTCCGGACGCTTTGGTTGCCAAGGCCGCGGCCGAACTTTTGTTTGTGATGCATCCGTTTGACGACACCGCGAACCGTAATTTGTTCGGCGAGACGGCCTACGTCGGCAAGATGCTGGCAAAACTTGATGAAGCCGAACATGCCGAGGCCGTCAATCGCATCTACGGCTTCCGCCAGATGATGACGGAGCTGGGCGCAACGAATGAGGCCCTGGCCGAGCGCTACAATCAGCGCCTGCATGCCGTGGAGGAGGCCGACAGCCTTGGCCGACGCCTCGATGTGCGCCGGGAGGCCGACCGCAGAATTGTGGACATCTTCGATGCCATGAACGCCTTCGATACCGTTAACGAGCTTACCGCCAAGGACGCCGGACTGCGCGAGCCGCTCCACCGCATAGCGGCATTTGTGCATGCTATGGTGCAGCAGATTGAGCGCAACCTTTCACACCGCCGCAAGCACAAGCGCAAAAAGGATGATACGTCTTCCGGTGATAATAAAGCCGAAAAGGCCTCCGGCGGAACGCCTTCCGGAGATAATAAAGGCAAGAAGGAATCCGGTGGGACGCCTTCCGGCGATAATAAAGGCGGGAAGGGCTCCGGGAGTACGCCTCCCGGTGATAATAAAACCGAGAAGGGCTCCGGGGGAGGTCGTCCCGCCGAAACCCTTCCGTCAGCTCAAAAAAATTCCGATTCCACCGCTTCCGCGACGCCGTCCGCGCCTTCCGTTTCAGCCGAGGTTAATGTGAGAACTACTAATAATTAAATTTTTCCAAGGCTTGTAACGGAGGTGGAAAGCAGGCGCTACTTTAGGTACATGAGCATTTTTTCGCCGGAGTATAATACGGGAAAAGCAAGTAATATAGCTTACTCTATTGATAAGAGTGCATCCCGGACAAGAGATAGTTCACACCGAAATAAGTCATAAGAACTACAAGGAAGGCAAGGGCTCCGGCCAGATTGAAGAGCCGGATGTTATTTCCTCCACCCCTCATCAGTCGCAAATGTAGCACGGCCGCATACGTGAGTATGCTGATAAGCGCCCATGTTTCCTTAGGGTCCCAGCCCCAATACCTTCCCCAGGATTCATTGGCCCAGATGGCTCCGAGAAATGTGCCCACCGTCATCAGGGCGAGGCCAATCCACATTGCCATTTCGCTTATTAGGGTCAACTCGGCGGCCCGCGTTTCGGCTATCACCTTCCCGCGTCCACAGCGCAGCAAAGCCAGATTGTAGATACCCAGCATGCAGCAAATTCCGAAGAAACCGTATGCGGCTACTATCACCGCGACGTGAAACATGAGCCACGGAGATTTCAGTACCGGTACCAACAGCCCAATGGCGGGATTCATGCCGCTGATGCGGGCTACAAACAGTATTATTCCAGAGAAAAGAGTTGCAAGGGCCAGCACCGCAAGGTTTCGCCGGGCCAGCAAAAGTCCGCCGCACAAGCTTGCCCACGCAACGTAGACCATAGTTTCGTAAGCATTGCTCCATGGGGCATAACCGCCGATGTGCCATCTCATACTCATGCCTATCATCTGAAAATGGAAGACAATGAGAACGGCTATACCCAGCCCACGCCCCAGGAAGGTGAGCCGGCGATTGCTTCCGTACATTCCTGCGAACGTGACGGCCAGCAGGGCTCCGCCTAACAGCAGGTATAGCAATTGGCAGAGCCGGAAGGGATCGAGGCGGTTGTATCGCAGCTCGGTGTCTATGCGTTTGGAATCGACGGCGAAGGTGCTGCGCGATTGCTGGAAGGCCAGTATGCCGTCTATGGCTGCAATGCCTGCGGAGGGGGAGGACGAGGACGCTGTGGTGCTGTTGCGGCAGATTATCCCGAAGAGCTCGTTTGCCCGCTCGGCGTCAACGGAGTCGAGCCGGGCAAGGTGCATCGGCGATGCCCATCTTTGGTCCGAATCTCCCGAGATCGGAAACAGGCGGAGGTGCTCCCAGGTAAGGAGAGCGTGCAGCAGCATCAGCTTCTCGTCGAGACGTATGATGTCTTTGTGGAATTTATTCCGGTGAGGCAAAGGTGTCCTGTGGGCCTCGTCCAGGTCTTTTTGTAGTATGTACTCGCCCTCGCGGAAGAAGGAAACGAAGGCCTGGGGCCCCGTCCCGAGTGAATGTTTGTGTGCTATGCTTTTGTTGGGGATGTCAATGATGGGTGCCGGCATCCACTGCCTCGGATTGTTGGTGATACTGAGCAAAAATTCGTCGGGGCCGAATCCGGGAACCTTTCCGCCCTTATTGAGCTGCCGCAGCAGATCGATTGCTAGCGTATTCAGGGGCATGATGCGTCCGCCGGAAGACTGTACGGGCAGCTCGCCGAATTTCCTGGCAAGATCTTTATTGACGTCATTGTATGGTACCTCATGGGCGTACTGAGCTGCGGCGGTTGCAGCCCATGATAGCATAATGACGAGGCCGATGGCTTTTGCGGCTCGTGCCTCCCTGAGCATTTTGCGGAGATGCGAAAACCTGGAACGGGGCCCTGCTATAAAAATGATGAAGCCGAGAAGCAGGGCAGCGTATCCGGCGTAGGTGATGCTGCGCCCCGTGGCGTCGGATGTGAGGGACAGTATAGAGCCGCGCTCATCGCTGTCGAAGGATGCCTGGTATATCCGCCAGCCCTTATGATCGAGCACGTGATTCATGTAGATTTCGGCCGGGAAGCTGTGCCCGTCGCTGTGGATTATGACCCGGCTCTCGTAGGAGGATGGGCTGTTTGAGCCTGGGTATCTCACCAAGGTAAATTGCTGTAACTCCACTTCGAAGGGCAGCTTCAGGCTCTGTGGGCCGCGAGCGGAGTTTGTGGCGATGACGCCACTGCGATCTCCTTCCCTGAGGTGAAGCTGTCCTTCGCGGCCAAGGAGGTGTGTAGCCGTCGCGCCTATCAGTATGATGATGAAGGCGGCATGGACTATATGTCCGCCGAGGCTCATGCTCCTCATCCTGCTGCCATGGAAGAGGCATCCGATGTATCCGGCGACAACCGCAAGCAATAGGAGGAAGAAGGCGGGATTGAGGTACACAAGTCGCATAGCCATGTCGGTACCCGCATATTTTTCTATGACGGTAGCTGCGGCGAGCGCTATGCCCCAAATGATCATGAGGATGATGGAGGGGGTGGGGGATGAGAGGTATTTTAGGATGATGGTTTTCATTGTCATTGGTGATATAAGTTGATTTGTGGTGATATGCCGGTTGTGGCCGGGCGATGTGCATAAAAGAGGCCGCCCAACGCTAATCGGGCAGCCTCGTATGAACCGGAATGTCTTGGCCTGCTCAAGATAGCGCGGCGATGGCCGAGCCTATGAGGTTAGCGTTATCCATCTTGTCGATGTCGACAGTGACGTTGCGGCAACTCATGCTGTCGAGAAGTTCGCGTAAAGTGATTGCTACGATGGCTTTGTAGTTGAGTCCCTTGCGGTCGTCGCTCCAGAAGAGGCTTCCTTCGGCGATTAGCCGTATGCGCTTAACCGACGGGAGGTAGTTGGTGAGTACGAGTACCAATCCGGCAAGCGATGCGGCGACGAGTTTTGCGGACCGTTCGTATATCTGCCTTGCGACTTGTACGTGCTGCTCCTTGTAGACGTCGGGATAGCTCATCATTGTCGTCAGCTTTTGCGCATCGAAGTCTTTCTCGAAATCGTCTCCCGGGAATACGGCCTTGAGGAGCTCTCCGAGGTACATGCCGGATACGGCTTTCTCGAATCGCTGTGTCCCCATCTTGTCGGAGAGTGCATCCACGATGTTGTCGACATGTGTCATGAAAGGCGGCTTGAAGTTCCCGGACTCAAGGTTGACCGGCAGGAGTCCGGTGAGCCCAAGATCTTTGCCGAGCTTGGTGATATTGTCTGCGGGGATGAAGGTAGCCATGTTTGTTCCAGTCCCGACGATCAATCCGATGTAGGCATCGTACTCACTTGAGGTGAGCCCGGCGAAGAGGCTTGCCACGGTGTCATTGACGACCTTGATGCTGCTGAACTTAGGGGAAGTGATCTTGTTGAGGTAGTCGAGCAGAGGCTTTCCTATGGGCTTTCCTCCCATGCCGGGGATGTTGACTCCCTTTGTCCACCGCAATAGCTTGGCGTCGCCACCCTTGAGGGATTCGGCAGGGTAGGAGAAGCAATAACCGATGGGGATCTCTCCCTGGCGCTTGATTTCCTTGATCAGGTTGGCCTGCTCCTGGTAGAGCTGCTCCTCGGTGAAGCCTGGTGTCTTCATCATCGAGAGGTCTTTCTTGAAGCCATTCTCCGGACGTATGGTAGGCTCGCCGTCCTTGAAGTCAACCGACGCTACGCGATAGTTGGTTCCTCCGAGGTCGAGCACGAACGCCTGTCCGTCTACGTTGTCTGTTTTAGGATTGATGAAGGTTGGGATGCATTGTACCTCCTGGTTTTCCGTACTCAGCCCTTCTTCTACTCTTTTCTGCAGGGATTCTGCAATCTCTTTAAGTTGCTCAGTGTTGAGCGCAAAAATGTTATTCTCCATTTAATTAGAATTTAAGTAATAATTGAACGGCATAAAAGTAGTCAAAAAGAATTTGGATGCAAGAGAAAGCGCGCGTACATTTGGGCAATTTAACAGACATGATACCGACAAAGATCTCCCATTGGCTTCAAGCCTCCCGACCGTTTACGCTGCCCGCATCGGTTAGTCCCGTACTTGTTGGTGCGGCCCTGGCCCTGCGCGACGATTGCTTCCTTCCGCTGAACGCAGCGCTATGCCTGCTGGTGGCCGTGTCGGCTCAGGTAGCCAGCAACTATGCCAACGATTATTTCGATTACCGTAACGGCTCGGATACATCCGAGCGCCTTGGGCCTCCCCGAGCTGTGGCCAGCGGATGGATCTCCGCGGGCGCCATGCTACGGGCCACTCTGATAGCTGTGATGATCGCCTGCGTCTGCGGTTTTTCTCTGGCGATGCTGGCCGGCTGGGAGCTTCTGCTCGTCGGGCTGGCGATAGTGCTGTGCGTGCCGGCCTATTCGGCCGGCCCCTGGCCCTTGTCGCGTAAGGGATTGGGCGACGTCTGCGTTGTGATCTTCTATGGCTTGGTGCCGGTGGGCTTCACCTACTATGTTCAGGCAGGGAGGTTCGGCACGCTCGCGATGCTGCTCGGCGCAGGCACAGGATTGCTTGCTGCCAATATACTTGTGGCCAATAACTGTCGGGACTGCGAGGAAGACCGCCGATCGGGCAAGCGCACTACGGTGGTGATGTTCGGCATGCGCTTCGGGCAGATGCTTTATATGTTCAACAATGTAACGGCGATGCTACTCATGCTGATACTGCTTCGAGGGGCTCCGGCATGGTTCGTGCTGCCTTATGCCGCCGTGGGGGCGATGATGATCCGCACGTGGCGAAGCCTGTGCAGCCGTAGCGGACGCGAGCTGATACCGGTGCTGGTTCATACGTCGCGCAATTTGCTGCTGTACGCTCTGCTGGCGGCATGGATGGCGATAGCGCATTAGCGATCCGGCATGGGGCGGATATGTCGCAGGCCGGATCGGCATCATCTGCGGCCTCCCTTAATTCTTTTATCTTTGCTTTCGGTTCAATCTTGCTTAATATAATAGAATATGACAGATGAAATTAACAAAGCATGCAAAGCTATGCATCAGGGAGGCATCATACTGTTCCCCTCCGATACCATTTGGGGCATAGGCTGCGATGCAACGAACGAACTTGCCGTGGAGCGCATCTTCTCCGTCAAGAACAGGAGCGAGAGCAATCCGCTGCCGGCAATAGTAGGCAGCTTAGAGCAGTTATGCGAGTACGTCGACATGCCCTCGGCCGAGGTTATGGCATTCATGGAGTCGTTCGGCACTCCCCTCACCGTAGTCTACCCGCGCTCGCGCAAGCTTGCGCACAACCTGCCGGCATCCGACGGAAGTATAGGCATACGCCTCACCAAAGATCCGTTCGTGAAGCAGCTCTGCCTGACATTAGGCCGGCCCCTGGTAGCTACATCCGCAAACCTGAGCGGACAGCCTGCCCCGAAGCAGTTCGACGACATTCCGTCGCAGATATTGTCCGCCGTCGACTACGTCTTCGAGTATCGCCGCGTAGCGGTTCCGATGCTTTATCCCATGCTCCCTTCCTCCGTGGTGCGCATCAGCACTGACGGCAGGCTTATAGACTTCATACGATGAGCGGCGGCGGCAGGCAAACCCTGAAGTATCTCGCAGCCGATTTCCTCTCGGCCTCCATGGCCTGGATGATGTTCAACGTACTGCGCTATTACGAGGTTGCGCTTTACCTCGGCTTCGGACGGCTTTCCGATTATATGACCTACAAGGTGGTATGGGAGGTGCAGCTTTGCGTTCCCTTCTTCTGGATCGTGCTCTACTACTTTTCGGGATACTATAACCGAACCTTCGGCAAGTCCGGCATGGACGACTTTTTCGGCACGCTGCTCTCGGTAGCGCTGGGAACTACCGTGCTCTTCTTCATCATAGTCCTGAACGACATACCCTACTCCTTCGAGGTCTACTATCGCTTCTTCTTCTTCCTCTTCGGGGTGCACTTTGCCCTCACCTACCTGTTCCGCACCCTTGTCACGGCCGACGGCAGGCGCAGGGTTCGCCGCGGGGAGTGGGTCATACGCACACTGATTATCGGCCGAGGCGAGACGGCCGACAGTATATGCCGCCACCTCTCCGAAACGGGATACAGGGTGCAGGCCTGCCTCGGCGAAGACGAAATCGACAGCCGGCTGAACGGCATCCTGGCCGACGAGCGTATAGACGAGATTATAGTGGCGGCAGACTCCACCGACCACGACCGCCTTCCGGCTCTGCTCTACTCACTCTATCACTGCAAATGTCCGCTCAAGATAGTGGCAACCAAGCCCGGCCCGCTTTCGAGAGCACGGCTGAGCAACATACGCGGATTGCCGCTGGTAGACGTCACCGACAATAATTTCTCCGAAGCAGGCAAGAACATCAAGCTCTGGACGGACAAGCTGGTCGCAGCCCTGGCCCTCATTATCCTCCTTCCGTTATATATATATATAATGTGTAGGGTACGGAGGGATTCGCCCGGCCCGGTGATATTCCGTCAGGAGCGCACGGGCTATCGCGGCAAGCCCTTCATGATGTACAAGTTTCGCACCATGTTCGTTGGCGCCGAAGACAGCGGCCCGCTGCTCGCCTCGGACAACGACGCCCGCGTAACGCCCTTCGGCCGCTTCATGCGCAAGTACAGGCTCGACGAGCTGCCGCAGTTCTGGAACGTACTCAGGGGCGACATGTCGCTGGTGGGGCCGCGACCGGAGCGCAAGCACTTCATCGACCTCATCGTCAGGCAAGCCCCCTGGTATTATCTCCTCCATAACGTCCGGCCCGGCATAACATCGCTCGGGATGGTGAAGTACGGATATGCGCACAGCGTGGAGCAGATGCTCGAACGCCTCGAATACGACATGCTCTACTACGAGAACATGTCGCTCGGCTTCGATCTCACCATACTGGCCTATACCGTGCGCACGGTTTTCACCGGCAAAGGCGTATGACGGCAAAGCATACATCAGGTTTTATTCACTCAAACACAATTAAGACATGACATACTTCTACCGATTCCTGCGCTGGCGCGAAGAGCACGTACAGGAGAAGACCTTCGTACTCTTCGTAAGCTTTCTGGTAGGAATCTGTTCGGCAGCCGCAGCGCTTGCCCTCAAGCAGATGATCCACCTTGTGCAATCGCTTCTCACCGAAAACATGGACGTCGTAGGCGCCAACTATCTCTACCTCCTCTATCCCGTGATGGGCATACTGCTGGCCGGAATCTTCGTTCGATACATAGTGAGGGACGACATAAGCCACGGCGTCACCAAAATACTGTACGCAATCTCGCAGCGCAAGAGCCGCATCAAACCCCACAACATGTGGAGCTCGCTCGTAGCAAGTTCGCTCACGATAGGGCTGGGCGGCTCCGTAGGCGCAGAGGCCCCCATCGTACTCACCGGCGCCGCAATGGGATCTAACCTCGGACGGCTCTTCCGTCTGGACCAGAAGAACCTTATGCTGCTGGTAGGCTGCGGAGCCGCCGGAGCCGTAGCCGGCATCTTCAAGGCGCCCATCGCCGGGCTCGTGTTCGTCATAGAGGTGCTCATGCTCGACCTCACCATGACCTCCGTGATGCCGTTGCTGATCACCTCCGTCACCGCCGCAACCGTATCCTACATAGTCACCGGCCCGGCAGCCATGTTTTCATTTTCGCAGACCGAGACCTTCGAGATGGTACGCATCCCCTACGTCCTCGTCCTGGGCATAGCATGCGGGCTGCTCTCCCTCTACGTCACAAGGATGATGAGCAGCGTCGAGGCCTTCCTCGGCCGGCTCGGCCACTGGCAAAAGTTCCTCCTCTGCGGCGCCGCCCTCAGCATACTCATCTTCCTGCTGCCCCCGCTCTACGGCGAAGGATACGACACCATATCATCGCTGCTCGGCGGACGCTTCGACAACATCACCGACAGGAGCCTCTTCTACCCACTGCGCCACACCTACTTCGGCCCCGTGCTCTTCCTGCTCCTCATCGTCCTCACCAAAGTTTTCGCCTCCACGGCCACCAACGGAGGAGGAGGCTGCGGCGGAGTATTTGCCCCAAGCCTCTACCTGGGCTGCATCCTCGGATTCATGTTTGCCCATACGCTGAACTACTTCGGCTTCTTCCCCAACCTGCCCGAGAAAAACTTCGCCCTCATGGGTATGGGCGGCGTCATGGCAGGCATAATGCACGCCCCGCTGACAGGCGTTTTCCTCATAGCCGAGCTCACCGGGGGCTACAACCTCTTCCTTCCGCTCATGCTCGTATCGATCAGCTCCTACCTCACCATCCGCATCTTCGAGCCGCACAGCATCTATACCATGCGACTGGCCCGCAAGGGCGAACTGCTCACGCATCACAAGGACAAGGCCGTCCTCACGCTGCTGCACACCCGCGGCATCATCGAGAAAGACTTCGAGGCCCTGGCCCCCGGCATGAACCTGGGCGACGTCGTTCAGGCCATAGGCCGAAGCCACCGAAACACCTTCCCGGTAGTAGACAGTAGCGGGCTGCTGACCGGACTTGTGCAGCTCGACGACATCCGCAACATCATTTTCAGGCCTGAGCTGTACCGCCGCTTCCAGGTTTCCAAGTTCATGGTATCGCCCCCGGCCCGCCTTGTCATCAACATGCCCATGGAGAAGGTCATGCAAGTCTTCGACGATACCAAAGCCTGGACATTGCCCGTAGTCGACGAGCGCGGACGCTACGTCGGCTTCATGTCGAAGTCAAAGATCTTCAACTCCTACCGCGAAATCCTGACCGACGTGATAAACTGAGGCGCATAGCCCTCAGTCGGGACAGGTCCGCAAAACCGTAAATTGGGAACTTCTAATAATTAGATTTTTCAAGGCTTGCGACAGAGGCAAAAGCGGAGTGTACTTTAGTACATGAGCATTTTGCCGACGGAGCATAACGCAGAAAAAACAATTAGTAGAAGTTCCAAAAATCAAGAGGCCGCCTTGCATAATTGCTCGGCGGCCTCTTTCAGTGTTATTAAGCTTAAAATTCAATTTCCTTTTTCCTGTATCGGAACTTCTAATAATTAGATTTTAGTAAAGCTTCCGGTTTGGGAGCTCCTAATAATTGAATTTTTCGAGGCTTGCGACGGAGGCAAAAGCGGAGTGTACTTTAGTACATGAGCATTTTGCCGACGGAGCATAACGAAGAAAAAACAATTAGTAGGAGTTCCCAAGCTATTCGCCCATGGGCGGATGCTCGTCGGGATCAAGATGATGCGGCCCATCCGAGGGATTCTGATCCGGAAAGTTCGGCGCAACCGGAGGAGTATTCTCCGGCTTCTGCTGATCGTTAGGATCCGTAGTGCCGGGCGTATTCGGGGTCGTATTGTCCGGAGTTTGAGTGCCCTCATCCTCCTTTTCCTTATCCTTGCGGTGTTTCGCAACGATTTTGGCATGACGGTGATAAATGATAGTATAATCATGAATCTGCGCATTAATATGCGAAACCATTCCTTCGAGTGCAGCCTTCACCGCCGGGCTAACTTTCACAAGCAGAAGCCCCTCAATAGCCGTGCAGATCACGTCGAACGATTTGTTGGCCTTGTCGGCTTTCTCCTTCAGCGGACCACGTTCCCTCTTGTCCTCCAGGGCTTCGGAACGAGATAAGTAAAGCACTTCAAACTCATTGTTGATCACCTCGAGCCTGTCGAAAAGATCGTTGAGCCCTAACTCGTCCAAAGCCGGTTGCTGCGTGTGTACATCTGTCACAAGCTTGCGCACTGCGCTTGTCTGTGCTTTGTAATCAGCTGTGATCGCATGGTCGTATTTGTCAATTTCAAATTTGATCAGGCGTGCATTGTGTTTTTCGGCCTCAGTAGTCGGATTTTTGTAGGCAAAATTTACCCGTCTCCTAACCTCTACAATAATAGAATCCCGCGAGCTGTCCTTAACAACCATATCCTCGGTTTCCATAGACTTCAGGCTCTCATTATAAGCCGTATTCAATTCCGTAGCATCCTCTTCGTATTCCGCAACAATGTCGGCTATTAAATCCACTTGAGCGGCATCATCCTTGATGAGTTCCGCCGTTTCGTAGTGTAACTGAACCTTCTGTGCTATCGCGAGATTGTGCAAAAGGTCTTTGTGACTCTGTATTGTTTGTCCCATAATTATTAATTGTTTTAAATATATCTCTGCCACAAAGGAAATACTATTATTTTAATCATGCAAATGTCCTGCAACATTGGCCTCCTTTTTATATGAAGCAAGGAAATCCGTGGCGGAACGGGCGTTTTTGCCTCCGATTGGCCCCGTTCGGAACCCGGACGAGCCCGTTTTTCTCAAAATGTCTCCGTTCGGAACCCGGACGAGCCCAATCCCATCCCACCGGGCATTATCGCGTGCGGGATTATTTTGTTGAAAAAAAAATTTGGGTGATTATGAGCGGCCTTGTGATCAATGAGCGGAAAATGGGGCTCAATAAATGGCGGATTGGGTTCGGATAAAAGAAAAATAAGCTAAAACGGCCTCAGCTAATCTTCATCCCAAAGCCTGGGAATTAAAAATTGTGAAGGATTGCTTTAATTTTTATGAAAAGAAATAATAAACTGTTGATATGCGGATGAAATTTTTGAATGAATGAATGAATCGCAAACGATGATCATTCGATTATTTTTGTATTATTAAAACTAAGCGATGACATAGGGTTATATATATTTTTTTTCATACGATTATAGATGTCTTATACCTTTCCTTAGTTTGAGAACTGTGTTTAAGTGTACTTATTTTGTTTGCACAAAGAGTGCTGGAAACCCTGCCTGTGAAGGTGGGGTTTTTTTTTGGAGATATTGAGGGAAACTCTTAGCTTTGTGAGCTCAAATGAAAATGTGTTGAATCTCAGTGGATGCGCTACGATTCCCGATTATAAATGATAGAAAATAAATCCTTAGAAGACTAATTATGGCTCAAATTGTTGCTTTTCATTATTCTCAGACAGGGCAGGGCCTTGAAATTCTCCGAAACGTATGTTGTCCGTTCTCGGAAGCAGGTTATGAAGTGGTATATAAACCCATAACGCCTGTTGTTCCGTATCCTTTTCCGTGGACGTCCGAAGCCTTCTTCGATGCCTTTCCCGAATCTCGTCAGGGCATAGGCTGTGAGGTGATTGTCCCCAGCCTGTCCGATGTGCCCGATCCTGCTATGGTTTTGATTGTATGGCCGGCCTGGTTCCTTTCGCCTGCCATACCTTTGCATGGATTCTTTCAGAACGAAACCGTGTGCGAATATCTTCGTAATAAAACCGTAGTAACAGTATGCGGATGCCGTAACATGTGGGTTAAAGCCCAGGAAAAACTGAACGAATACCTGTCCGCTTGCGGGGCCAATCACAGGGGAACGATAATATTGCAGGACAGACATCATAACTTGGTCAGCGTAGTGACCATAATCCGATGGCTGATCGGCGGAAAACAGGATGGGACAAGGCTGTTTCCGGACGCGGGTGTGTCCTATAAAGATATAAGGAACTCATCCATATTCGGGTATATTCTGGTGAAGGAAATATTGACGCCCGAGCGGATTCAGCCGGAGTTAATGAAAGTGGAGGCGATACGTTATAAGCCCAACATTGTGTTCGTCGAAAAAGTAGGGCACAAAATCTTCGGCCTGTGGTCCAAATGGATTTTGAAGCGAGGCGGTCCCGGCTCGGAACGTCGTAAATTCAGGCTGATTCTGTTTAAATACTACCTGTTTTCAGTCCTGTTTCTGGTATCTCCCATAGGCTTGCTCGTCTTTTATCTCAGCTATCCTTTGCGGATAAAAGGGATACGTAAAGAGATTCAAAAACGCTGTTATATGAAATGAAAGCAGGGTGGGGAACGGCTCTTTACCGGCCCGGCGAGCTTCGTCGGGCCTTGCTTTTTATTAAGTGAACTTTATATATTTGCAAACATGAAACAAAAAGTATACGTAACACATATCTCGAAATTCTTACCGAACAGCCCCGTCGACAATGATTGCATGGAGGAGTACCTGGGGCTCATCAACGATAAGAAATCAGTTGCCAGGAGCCTGATCCTGAAGAGCAACGGTATCAAACAAAGGTATTATGCCCTTACACGTGAGGGGCAAATCACGCACACTAACGTCCGGATGGCCTCCCTTGCGGTCAGGGCTCTGTGCGAATCGTCGGGCCTTGCACCGCAGGAGGTTGAGCTGCTTGCAGCCGGAACGGCCTCGCCCGAACAGATTATGCCCTCGCACGGAGTGATGGTGCACGGCGAGCTTGGCGGACGTAATACGGAGACGGTGAGCTTTGCCGGATCCTGCTGCACCGGGCTTCAGGCCATGAAGTACGGATGGCTGTCGATTGCGAGCGGCGAAAAGCGCAATGCTGTTTGCGTGGCCTCGGAACGGCTTAGCGCCTGGATGCGCAATTCCTACTTCGAGCAGGAGGCGGAGCTTATCGCCCAGCTCGAAAGGAAGCCTATCCTGGCCTTCGAAAAGGACTTTCTGCGCTGGATGCTCTCCGACGGGGCCGGTGCTGTGCTGCTCCAGCCCTCGCCGAGGGCCGACGGCCTCTCGCTTGAGGTGGACTGGATTGAGCTGGCCTCCTACGCTCACCTGCGCAAGGCCTGCATGTATGCAGGGGCCGAACGCACGAACGATGGCGACCTGATCGGCTGGGCTTCCTTCTCGGAGCAGGACTGGCTCACCCGTTCCATCTTTTCGCTCAAGCAGGATGCGCGCTACCTTGGCGAAAGCATCACGGAGCTGGGGCTGGACTTCCTCAAGGAGGTGGCCGAACGCCGCAACCTGAACGTGAACGGCATCGACTGGTTCCTGCCTCACCTCTCGTCTATGTATTTCCGCGACAAGATAATGCAAGCGCTTGCGAAGGGAGGCTTCAGCATCCCGGAGGAGAAGTGGTTCGTGAATCTTCCGAGCGTGGGCAACGTCGCCTCGGCTTCATTCTTCCTGATGCTGGAGGAACTGTACAGCTCCGGGAGGCTAATGAAAGGCCAGCGGATACTGTGCATGATACCCGAAAGCGCAAGATTCTCGTACGGATTCTGTCACCTCACGGTTTGCTGACCGATTAGCACTCATTATATATATATGAAGACAGAAGACGTTCCTCAAGACAATAAATACCTTGGCTCTACAACGATCCGGGATCTGTATTATGCCGTGGACGACAGCGGGCAGTATGTTCCGGTTGCCAGCACCGGCTGGGAGCCTCAGAACGAGGCGCTGCGCATCACCTGGGATGCGATAGGCGAGGAGGCGGAAGCGATCAGGCAGGAAGTGCTTGCGGGCCGGAAAAGTCCGCTGGCATATCACATGGAGATACATCTGATGACGCCCGCTCTGCTTGCCTCATACACCGGTCTGAACCGTAAGGATATAAAGAGGCACCTGAGTCCGGCTGCCTTTGCCGCGCTGGATGACTATGTGCTCGGACGTTATGCCGAAGCCTTCGGCATAGATGTAAACGAGCTTAAGAGCCTTGGTCATGAAGATTAATTTTGAGCATAGCCTGGCCGCACATTGCGAGAGCGGGGTTACAAGGAGCATGCTGCGGCACTATGGCGTGAAGATCAGCGAGCCGATGGCGCTTGGCATAGGCGCTGGAGTGTTCTTTTCGTATATGCCCTTCATAAAGCTGCACGGTATGCCGGTGGTTTCGTTCAGGCCATTGCCCGGCCATATCTTCGCAAGGGTGACGCGGAGGCTGGGAGCAAGGATCAGCAGCCGACGCTTCCTCAATAAGGATAAGGCAATGCGGGCGCTCGACAGGCTGCTCGAAAAGGGTACTCCGACAGGCGCCATCGTAGGGGTCTTCTATCTGCCGTACTTCCCCAAAGAATATCGCTTCCATTTCAATGCCCATAACATCTGTATCATAGGCAAGGAGGGCGACGTTTATACCGTCAGCGATCCGGTGTCGGTTGTTACCAACGAAATCTCGTCGGCCGACCTGAAGCGAGTCCGATTCGCCAAGGGAACATGGCCTCCGATGGGCAAGATGTACTGGGTGAAGCATGTTAGCTCCACCGAGCCCGACCTGAGGCCTGCCATACTCAGCGGCATACTCCTCAACTGCCGCCGGATGCTCGACATACCCATACCTTTCTTCGGCGTGAAGGGAATAGCCATGCTGGCCGACAGCATGCGGCAGTGGGAGAGCAAACTGGGAGCGCGCAAGGCTGCCCTCCAGCTCGCCCAGGTCATAAGGATGCTTGAGGAGATAGGTACGGGAGGCGCCGGCTTCAGATACATGTACGCCGCCTTCCTCCAGGAGGCCGATGCTGTCCTGGGCGGGGAAACCGGGCTCGGCATCTTTGCCGTTCGGATGACAGCCATAGGCGATGCATGGCGCGACTTTGCCTTCGAGGCCGCAAGGAAGTTCAAGCGGCGCAGCGAGGACGTCTGCTCGTACAACGGCCTTGCCGACAAGCTCAGCGATATAGCCGGGCTGGAGCGCGCCTTCTTTACCGACCTCAGGGAAGCCGCCGGTAAGCTATGACTGTACCTGCCGTCGGCATATCCAACCTCTGTAAAACCTATAAGGGCAGCAGCCGGCCTGCGCTCAACAATCTTTCGATCTCGATCGGACAGGGAGAGATATACGGTTTGCTTGGCCCTAACGGAGCGGGCAAATCCACGCTCATACATATACTCTGCGGGCTGAGGAGGGCCGATAGCGGCAGCGCTTGCATCTTCGGGCTGCCCGTACCGGAGCGCCTCGCTGAGGTGAAGCCTCTGATCGGACTGGTTCCTCAGGACGTGGCCCTCTATCCGAGCCTGACCGTGAACGAAAACCTCCGGATCTTCGGCGGCATATACGGCATGAGGCGCGGCGAGCTCCGACGGCGGATAGCAGGGCTGCTCGGGCGCTTCGGGCTCGAAGAGCAGGGCGATAAGCCTCTGCATGCATGTTCGGGAGGGATGAAGCGATGCGTAAACCTGATCGCAGGCATGCTGCACGGGCCTCGGCTGCTCATACTCGACGAGCCTACGGTGGGCATAGACGTGGAGGCGCGCCGGCTTATACTCGACAACCTCCGAAGCATACGGGCCGAGGGCTGCACCATCATCTATACGTCGCACTACATGGAGGAGGCGCAGGCCCTTTGCACCCGGGTGGCCTTCGTCAACCACGGCCGTATTATAGCCGAAGGCGCCCCAAGCGAACTGATGCAAAGCAGCGGCGCAGAGAGCTTAGAAGATATTTACCTGTCCGAACTGCGCACATGAGCCTGCCCGAACCGGCCTCCGGCAAGCGCAGCCGACCCGCATCTACTTTCATCCGCCTCGCATCCCTGCTGCACAAGGACGTGCTGCTGCTGCTTCGCGACAGGGCTGGCCTTAGCATGATGTTCCTTATGCCCATGCTGCTGGCGTTCATCATGACCTACCTTCAGAACTCTACCTTCAACTCTATCAACGAGACCGGCATAGCCGTGGCAGTCCTCAATCTCGATGCCGACAGCCTTGGAGCCACCATTGAGAGGCAGATAGCCGCCGCAGGCCCCTTCGAGCTGCACACGGAGCATCAGACGCGGGAGGCCCTCATAGCCGACGTGCAGCGAGGCGCCTTCATGATAGGCATAGTGATACCCGAACAGACTACGGCACGCCTGCGCCGCACGGTGAGGAGCTACGTAGCGGCTGCATTCGAGGCCGATAGCCTCCCGCCCGTAGAGCCCCCACGCATAGAGGTGTACATCGATCCCGTAAGCAAACCCACCTTCCGCAGCGCCGTCACCGGAGCCATCCGAGAGCAGGCCGCCCGCATCGAGAGCGCCTTCATAGCCCGGGCCATAGCGGCCGAGGTGAGCCTCCGCTTCCCCGTTTCGATCCCGAACATACAGCTTGGCGATAACCTTGTGCTCTTCGACGAGCGCTTTGCCCTCGCCCGAGGCGCATCGGTGCCCAATGCCACGCAGCACAACATACCGGCATGGAGCATCTTCGCCATCTTCTTCATAGCCATCTCCCTGTCGGGCAATATCATTAAGGAGCGCGACGAGGGGAGCTATGCCCGCCTGCGAACCATGCCGTTTCCGCAGCCTCTGTACTCGCTCTCGAAGGTTATTGTATACCAAAGCGTTTGCCTGCTTCAGTACGCTTCGATTATCCTTGCAGGCATGTATATTTTCCCCTTCGTCGGGCTACCGGCCCTTGCCCCGGCTCCTGTTGTTCCTACGCTTCTGATGGGCGCCAGCGCGGCCGCCGCAGCTACGGGATACGGCATAGGCATAGGCCGCATCGCATCCACGCACCAGCAGGCCGCCATCTTTGCCGCCATATCAACAGTCATAATGGCAGCCATTGGGGGCGTATGGATTCCGGTGTTCATCATGCCCGGGCCTATGCGATACCTTAGCGCCCTCTCGCCTCTGAACTGGGGCCTCGAAGGCTTCTACGATCTCTTCCTTCGCGGCAGCGGGGTGGCCGGCATCCTTCCCGAATGTGCTCTGTCCGTAGCCTTTGGCCTTTTGTGCGCCGCTGTTGCTCCTCGTTTGTTTGGGGAGAAAGACTCTTGAGGTGATAACATCCGCCGATTATGCGATCCGTTTAATGCTCGTTATGCGATCCCTTTAATGGTAATTATGCGATCCCTTTAATGGTAATTAAACGATCTCTTTAATGGCTACTCTGCGATCGCATAATGGCTACTCTGCGATCGCATAATGCTCATCAGCCGATCCGGCTAATGTCTGGTATAGGGTAGGGGGGATAGCTTTATTTGCGGCTGCGCAGCTTGCGGAAGAACATGCCGGGATAGCCGTAGAAGATGGCGGCGAAGCACATTGCGGCGTTGAGCAGGCTGATGCGCATGAAGTCGATGCCGCGGCGGTAGTGCGAGGGTCGCTCGCCGGCGGGTCTGTAATCAACACTGATGGGAATGGGAATGATGCGCACGGTTTTCCATGCGAGTTGCAGCAGCCATGCGAGCTCGGTTTCGTAGCGTGAGCCTATGCGCATCCGGCTCAGGTGGCGGAGGGGGTAGAGGCGGAAGCCGCATTGCGTGTCGGGCAGGCGCAGGCCTGTTTGCAGCGTGAACCAGAAGTTGGAGAAGCGGTTGGCGAAGCGATTGCCCGCCGGCATGTTGGCCGTGCGGAAGCTTCGGGCGCCGGTCAGCATGGCTCCGGGATGGGCCTCGGCTGCAGCGACGAAGGCCTCCAGGTCGGCGGGCGAGTGCTGTCCGTCCGAGTCCATGGTGATGGCGTTGCGGAAGCCTCGTTCGGCGGCGAGCTTCATGCCCTGTGCGAGTGCGTATCCTTTGCCGCGATTGCGGGGGAGGGTGATGATGCGGATGCGATGGCTGAAGTCGCTTAGGATGCCTGGGGTGCTGTCTGTTGAGCCGTCGTCTACTACTATGATGTCCGAGCATTGTCTCAGGGCTTCGTCCAGCACTTGCCGCAGGAAGGATGCGTGGTTATAGGTTGGTATGAGGAGGCATGTTGAGGTGGCTCTCATGCGCCGGTCGAGCGCTGCGCCGGCTGCGATGCCGAAGGTGAGCCTGAGCTTGGCAAAGGTTTGTCCGCCTGCTCCTTCGGCTATTGCGGAGCAGATGTACTGCGCGTTGCCGTCGGCTGTTATCTTGGAGAAGGTGAAGCGTATGGCGCTGTGCTCTGCGGGACTGATAACGGCGAGGAACTTCACCTGATTGAGCCGGCTGAGGAAGAGCCTGCGCCCCAGGTGCATCTCCATCAGCTCCTTGCATGCCTGTATGATGCAAACGCCGGGGGTAACGGGATTGCCCGGGAAGTGCATGCGGTAGATGTCGCTGTCGGCATTGATGCCGAGGGTGGAGCTGAAGCCGTCGGCCTCGCCGTTCGTGCTTTGCAGTATGTGGAACAGGCTTCCGATGATCATGGTTGAAGCGGGTGGAGTATGTACTCTATGTTCCTCCTGGTGTTGGTGAGGACTATGGTTCCGTTAGGCAGCTTGTCGATTTGCTTTCCCGCCCGTCGCACGCCCTCGTTGCCGTCCCAGAGGAGGTATCGGAAGTCGTCGGTGATGGTGGAGCGAATGTACCATCGGCTTATGAAGGGCATGACGTTCTGCAGCTTGCAGGTATATCTGTCGGGCGATACTATGTCGAAGGCCTTGATGCCAAACTCATTCACGAGGCTTCCGCGCCATTCCGTTCGCGATACTTTCCGTATGACGAGCATGCCGGAGAAGCTTCCTTGCGGGTGATTGATTTCGATGCGATACCGTGGCGTGCGCTCCAGATGCGGATAGGTGCGGGGGCCCATAATAGTGTGCGAGCCGCAGCCTGTGATGAGCACGAGGCTAATCAACAGCGAAAAGAGAGGGGCTGAAGTTTTCATTGTATCGTTTGCCTGTAAGTTTGATGATAGTAGTATCTCCGTTGCTTTCTTCCATTACGACGGTGTCGACAGAGTAGTCGGCTTCGGTGAAGAAGAGCTTGATGGAGGCGAACATGCGCCGGACGTCTTTCCGCAGCGGTACCAGAGTAACCATAGGTGCGTTGCCGCCTGTGAAGAAGGTGGAGGTGAAGCTCTTCGAGTCTGTCAGTCCGCTGCCGTCTATGCTGCTGATCATGATCTTGACGATCTCCTGGAAGAGGTTGTTCGACCTGACGTCCGTGACGCTCCGTTTGCCGTCGGCCTGCATCATGAGTATGCGGTTGTTGTTGAACACGAAGGTGTAGGCGTAGGGCGAGGCGTATTCCCATCTTACGCATCTGTCGTTGCGGTAGTACATCCTCCCCTTCGAGGTCATCTTCTCGTCCAGGATGGATAGCTCCTTGGTTTGCTCAAAGTCGCATGCGAGCGACTTCATGCGTGCGGAGGCCTGGGTGATTCGCTCCAGCATCAGCTTCTGCTGTTCGGGCGATGCCTCGCGGTATTCCTGAGCGCTTGCATGAGCTATGCCTGCGCAGGCAATCATAAGCGATATAACAAGTTTCTTCATTGTCCTTATTCGTTATTATTTATAATAGTTTACTTCGCAATTAACACTATGCCGAGGATTACAAGCGCCACGCCTATCCATCGCGTTGGCGGGATATGCTCGTTGAACACTGCCGCCGCCGCCAGTATGCCGAACACGTAGCCCAGGCTCGTCATAGGATAAACCAGCCCGAACTCAAACCGCTTCAGCATATATACCCACAGCAGCGTAGCTCCGCCAAGGCATCCGCCCGCAGCCGCCAGGGGCCAGTTGCCGAGCTGCGATGCGATGAACTTCCACGACAGAGAAACGTCGGTCATCCTCCCCAAGCCCATCTTGAGGAACAGCTGCCCGGCGGCGAGCAGCAGGCTCTGAACAAGGGCAAATGCAAGTACTATCCGCATGACGACATAAGCGTGAAGGCGTGATTTTTGCCTCCGCAATGATTGTAGAACAATATGCGCTTCATCCCGGCAGCCGCCTCGGTCGCAGCATCTCCCGCAAACATAAACGGAGGAACGCTGCCCCTGTCGAGGCACACCGCCGTTGCATACAGGCCGAGGCCCGACACTGCATGGGCTTCGCCGAACAGATGCTTGTACCGCAGCAAGGGCTTGCCGGGGAAGAGCTCCGCTCCAAGGTTTACGTATACGGCATCATTGGCTTCGCTGCCGTTCAGGCCGGTCATCAGGGCATCTATGTCGGCTATCGTACAGCCGGCGCGGTCGAGCAGTCGGCCCAAGGCCTTGGCCGTACATCCGGGCGAGGTGCCGTAGCAGAGCTCCACGGCTTCGATGCGGCACAGCGGTTTGCGGCCCGGCAAGGGCTCGGATGCAAGCATGGCGCTCAGGGCGGCCTCGCTGCCGAAATGGCAGTCGCCGGGATAATCCGTGCGCTTGAGGAGGATGTGGTAGTGAGGCGTCATTTCGTCGTAGGCTCCTACAAGGGCGTTGCCTATTTGCCCTCCCGATATGCGGATAAAGGCGTCGAGTAGGGCGGATTCGAAGGATATGCCTTTGTGCGTATAGGTTGTGTTGTAGCCATGGCAATGGGTTTCTATGGCTATCAGCGAGCCTATGGTGTTGTGCGTAGACTGCATGAAGCTGGTAGGCTTCAGGCAGTCTTCACCCTCAAAGGTCATGGCCTCGAGGAAGAACTCCGTGTTTTCAACGCATCCGAATCCGGTGCCTGTCAATATGGCATCCGGACATGCAATGCCGGTAGACTCCATCACCGATCTCGATACCAGTAGTGCGCGCTTGAGCAGCTTGCCCAGCCGCCGCCTCAGGTTGGGCGGAAAGCATTGGGCATAGTCGGGGTCGATAGAAGGGGCGAATGAGGAGGGGGATACGGAGGGATATATGGGCGCCGTGACCCATTCCTCGCTCAGCGGTTTCTGTACCGAGATTTGCTTGGCATCAAGCAGATAAACCTTGTTCATTGTTGCTAAATAGTTTGTGTCCACCTGATTATACAGGGGCGCTGTTGTATGGATCGGATAATATGTTGAGAGGCCTTCTGTGCATGTCAGCAGTCATTTTGAGTGTTCCCGAAATACTTTTGAGTGTTCCCGATATGCTTTTGAGTGTCCCCGAAATGCTTTTGAGTGCTCCCGAAATGTTTTTGAGTGTTCCCGAAATGTTTTTGAGTGTCCCGATTTCCTTTTGGGAGCACTCAAAATGCTTTTGGGAACACTCAAAATGCTTTTGGGAGCACTCAAAATGCTTTTGGGAACACTCAAAATGCTTTTGGGAACACTCAAAAGCATTTTGGGTGCCCCCGATCTCACTGCGGGTGCTCCCGATCTCACTGCGGGTGTCCCCGATCTCATTGCGGGTGCCCCCGATGGCCTGCGGGAACCCCCGCAATCGTTCCGGGAGCACCCGCAATGCTCGCGGGGATGCTGTTTTTTTATCAAGGATAGCCGCAATATGCATATTATTAGCCTGTTAAAAAGAATTGCCGATTGGCCTGCCGGCGCTGTCCGAGGGCATTTCCGAGAAGATAAGCGTGGTATCGTTTCCTCCGAAGCCGAATGAGTTTGAGAGTACATGCCGCAGCCTTATGCCTTCCGCTCCCTGCGAGGGACTGAACTTGAGCTCCTCCATGGGGGTTGCGAAATTGAGATTGGCGGGTATGAAGCCATTTTGCAGGGCCATTATGGAGATGATGGCCTCTATGCCTCCGGCCGCGCTGGTTGCATGTCCGGTGAAGGCCTTGGTGGAGGATACCGGGGGCAGCTTTTCGCCGAAAACGGCTTCTATGGCAAGGCCTTCGCTGAGGTCGTTGTTGGCCGTGCCTGTTCCGTGGGCATTGATGTAGCCTATGTCGGCGGGCGAGAGGCCTGCGCGGCTAAGTGCCTTGCTCATCGACATCCGTGCGCCCTCGCCGAGTGGCGATGAGGCCGTTTGATGATAAGCGTCGCAGGTGTTGGCCCAGCCGCTGAGGCGGCAGATGGGTTTGGCGTTGCGGCTCCGTATGGTTTCGGCAGCTTCCAGAACTATGTAGGCGGCTCCTTCGCCGAGGTTGAGGCCTCCGCGGCCGGCATCGAAGGGCCGGCAAGGCTGTCGGTCGAGTATCATCAGTGTTGCGAATCCGTTGAGATGAAAGCGGGTGAGACATTCGCTTCCTCCGGCCACTACTATTCCGGCCCGGCCGTCGCGTATGAGCTCTGCGCCGGCCAGTATGGCGTTGGCGGCCGACGAGCATGCCGTCGATATGGTTTGCACAAGGGAGAAGAGCCCGAAATAGTCGGCGGTGAGTTCTGTGCACGAGCCGCAGTCGTGCGTTGCAATGTAGGCGCTGTGCTCCGGCCCGTCGAGGAAGTGGCGGTAGTATCGTTCGCTCATGTCCATTCCGCCTACGGTGGTGCCGGATATGAGTGCGACAGGCCTGTCTCCCAAATCGCATCCGGCTGTTATCCCGGCGCTCTCCAGCGCTTCTCGCAGGGCTATGGTTGCCATCAGCGCGGATCGGGTAGTTATGGCCGTGTGTGGCAATCCCAGAGCTGTCATCATCTCGTGGTCGGAGAGGTCGACTTCGCCCACGGGAAAGTCTCTGTGCGATGTTTCCAGCCTCTTCACCGGCGCAATGCCCGACTGCCGCCGTCGCAGCGCATCCGGCGTTGCCTCGCATCCAACTCCCAGCGCGGATATTATTCCCATGCCTGTTACATAAATATCTCTCATCGTTTAAATATTATTTGCATGAGATAAGAGCAGGGATATTTCCGGAGATATGGCCTGCATTATGCTTATTTAGTGCGATGTGCCTGAATATATTCGGCCATGATGCGAACCGAGCGGAATATGTCGCGTCCCTGCGAGGGGTCGGTTAGCTTTACGCCGTAGTTTTTTTCCATCAGCACTATGAGCTCCAGGGCGTCTATGGAGTCGAGGCCCAGGCCGTCGCCGAACAGCGGATCGTCGTCGCCTATGTCGGCCGGGCTTATTTCTTCGAGGTTTAAGGCCTTTATTATCTCATGTTTAAGTTCTAAAATCAATTCATCCATTTTATTATAATTGAGTTAAAAAATATTGTGTATGCGAAAGTCGCTTATTAATTCGTTTGCATTTTCGGCCGATAGGGGAAGCCCTTCGGCATAATTGCCAATGAGCATCATGAATGCCTCAAAGCTGTCGGGCTCACATTCTATCCATGCGGCTATGACGGATTGCGATGCGCCGGCGGCAAATATCTGCCGGACGGTATCTACAAGCAGCTCTGCATTCCATTCGGGCGATACGTAAAAGGATGTTTCTCCTCTGAGCTTGTGGCGTATGGCTATCTCTCCCGTTACTATGCTGGGCAATGTGTAAACAAAGAGGGAGGGGCTGGGGAAGAAGTTTTCCTTTTGTATGGTTTTTGAGTAGGCTATGTCGGCTTCGAGCGATGCGCTTTTGTTGAAGCACACAACAGAGCGATCGTTCATGGCTTCGGCCTCCCCCTTCTCTTCGCCTGCCGTCAAAAGCTCTGCGGCCAGGAATCCGAGCTTGGAGAGGGTATCCATCTTGAAGAATTTGGGATAATCAATGGCCAGGCTCCTGTACAGCTTCCCCATATCTATGCCCCCGGCCATGGCGGCCTTCAGGTGGGGAGGCAGTGGGTAGGCATGCTGCGGCGATATGTAGCTGTATTTCTTTATTGTCAGCATGTTAATCTTCTTCGGACTTGGCGAACAGCAATGCGGCATTGCTCCCTCCGAATCCCGACAGCATCTTTACGAAGCAGGATCCGCCGGAGGCTATATTATGGGCCGCAACGGGCAGTGCGCAATCCTGAGCCGGCTCCTCGAAGCCGCAGGTTCCGAGGGCAAGTCCCTCCGTCAGGGCCCATTTGGATATGATGCTCTCTAAGGTTCCTGCCGCTCCGAGCGTGTGTCCGAAGCTGCCTTTGAGGCTGTTGGTGGGTATGCGGTCGAGTCCGGCCCGTTGCAGGGCGATGGTCTCCATTCTGTCGTTGTATGGCGTAGCTGTCCCGTGAGAGCAGACGAAGGCTATATCTTTCTTGTCCGCATGCTTAAGTATATCGTTCAGGGCGAGGAAGGCTCCTTCGGCAGTGCGCGAGGGGCCCGATATGTGGTTTGCGTCGTTGCGTATGCTTCCTGCGCGGAGGCTGATGCTCTTTGCGGATTCGGCTTTGCCTTTTGCTTTCCCGTATATTATGGTAGCGGCTGCTTCGCCCAGGTTCAGGCCTGCCCTATTGGCGTCGAAGGGTCGGCACTGTCCGTCTGCGAGCGCCTTGAGCGATTGGAAGCCTGATACCACAAAGCGCGAGGCCATGTCGGCTCCGGTTACTACGGCCCATTCGTATCTGCCGGCCTCTATCATCCTCATTGCGGCTATCTGAGCGCAGGCTCCGGATATGCAGGCGTTCGACACTACTACGGGCTCGTTGGGATTGCCGAACCGGCGGGCAATAAGCGAGGCCGTATGCCAGAGGTAGAGCTTGTTGCGGTCGTAAGAGTCGGCTTCGGCGTCGAGCAGATGTATGTTGCCCTTGGTTGAGGAGAATACGAACAGCACCTTGGGCGAAGCGGGATTGATGCCTGTGCCTTCCGTTGCCTGCGCAACCGACAGTATGGCTGCCTGCTCAAGCGGAGTGAGGCCGGCGGGGCTTCCGCATCGCTGCTCGAAGGCTGCCGCAAGCGCTTCCTTGTTTATGACGGCGGCATGGTATGGCTCGGCAAGGCCGTCGCCGGCATGCGGCGCAATGGCCGATCGCCGGGCTTTGGCTGCCTCGTAGTTCTCCGCGGAGGTGAATCCTGAAGGAGATACTATGCTGTCGCCTATCCAGCTTATCATGGCAGATTGTGCTTTTGCTTCCATTCTGCGAAGAAGGGAGGCAGGTTCCAAACCAAGCGGTAGTTGAGGTCGAGGAATACCTGTACGGACGATCCTGTGGCTACAAGCTCGCCCCCGTCGGCCTCCCTTATTTCGTAGTCGAAGATAATCTTTGCAGCGGCCGAGTTGCGAAACGTGGCGGTAACGACGGCCTGTTTGCCGTATGTTAAGGGCTTTTTGAAGGAGAAGCTCAGGTCGACAAGCGGGGCGTAGTATCCGTTGCCGAAGATGTCGAGATATGCAAGCCCGTACATTGCACCGAATGTTTCGCGAGCGTCTTCAAAGTAAAGGGCATAAGAGCCGTGCCATACAAAGCCAATCGAATCGACTTCGCTGAATCGTATGCGTATGTCTTTAGATGCTGCGAGAGGGAGGCTTGTGTTGCTGCTCATCAGGATGCAGGTATGTCGGTGAGGGATATTTTCATTTCGCCTTCGGCTATGATTTCCCCCGTTGCGGTAGTTACTTTCATGTTCACGAGTGTCATTCGGAATACCTCCTCGAGGACGGTAGCCTCGGTCAGAATCTCTTCGCCTACTTCCGGCAGCCTGAGGATGTTCATGTTGCGCATGGCTCCTATGAAGCCGAGCTTTACGGAGCCGCCTTCGAGCTCCAGGCTGATGTATCCCATCCTTGCGGCGCAGGTTTGAGCCATGTTCTCCAGCAATCCCGCCTCGCTTAGCTTCCCGTCTTCATGGAAGAAGTTGTCGCTACGTACCAGCAGCGACGTAAGCGTAGCGGCCCGATCCGAGCTGCGCATGCGGTCGAGCATCACGAATGGCGGCCGCTGCGGCAGCAAATCGAGCACGTTTATATCCTTAGCGCTCCGCATCCGTAGATTTCCTGCAAATGATGAGTGAATGACCTTTGCCGAGGCCGTCGTGGATGTGCACCGCCTTCAGTCCGGCCTCCCGTATGCATCGAAGGAGGTCGTCCGAGTGATACATCTTGCTGTTCCCGTTGGCCATGGCCGTGAAGTAGAGGCTGATTTGCGCAAGGCAGAAGGCGGCGGCATCGAACTTCTGCCTGTCCCAGCAGGTTTCCATTATATATAGGACGCTGCTATCGCTCATGGAGGCCGCAGCGCGGGCGAGTATGCTTGTTGCTTCCTCTTCCGAGAAGCAGTCGAGGAACTGGCTCATCCATACGGCATCGTATCCCTCAGGGAAGGTTAGGCTATGGTCGAGCAGGTCGGCTGCATGTCCGTCTATGCGCGATTCGCCTTCGGAACCTGCGATGTGCCGTTGCATCAGCTCCAATTGCTGAGGAAGATCCATCACTGTCACCTTAACGTCGGGGTCGTGAGCCGTGCATTGCATGGCCCAGCGCCCGGTGTTTCCGCCAACGTCGAGCAGTCGTTTGGGCTTGTGGGCGAACACTATCTCAAGCGCTTCGGCAAAGGAGCTGTCCGAGTAATAATGGTCGAAGGCGAACCAGCTCTGCTGCACCTTCTCCGGCAGACTCGACAGGCCTTCGTATATGGTGCTCCAGGAGCCGAACACTCCGAGGCCGTCGGGCTTAGCGTTCAGCAGGGCCTCCTCGAGCTTGAACCATCCCAGATAGTTGACGTCGTGATTGAAGTCCGTGTTCACCCGCACCAAGGGATCGTTCAGCAGGAACCATCCCGTTTTGGAAATCTCGAACCGGCCTTCCCTGCACAGCACCGTACCTATTGTAAGCGACGACTCGAGCAGCACCTGAGCTGCGTATCGTGAGAGCCCGGCCTTTGCGGCCACGTCCTCGAGGCTCATCCCCTTCTCCGAATCGAGCAGCATCCGAAGTATGCCGAACTTCACCATCAGGCGCGATACCTGGAACACGATCGGGCCGAAGGATATTTCATGGGCGGCTCGCAGAGCATCGAGCGCGGTACGGCTTTCCGCCGAGTATTTCTTATCCAATGCAGGGAACAGCTTCATGGCGCTTCTTTTAGTCTTTGCCTGCGGTTCTGGATTCTATATAATCGTAGAAATTGCTGAGGGTATGTACCTCGGCCATTTCCTCGGGCTTGATCTTGAAGCCGAAGTTGCGTTCAACGATTACAACAATGTCGACAAAGTCAAGGCTGTCTATTCCCAGATCATCCTTAAGCAAAGCTTCGGGACTGATGGCAGCTTCATCCACTTCTATCTCTTCGATCAGGAATTGCCTGACGGTTTCTTCTATATGTTCTCTGTTCATGAAATGTATCTTGTTGCTAATAATACTTCTTTATAACTAATGCGCTGTTGGTACCTCCGAAGCCGAATGAGTTCGACAGTATCAGGTTCAGCTCCGTCTCTATCGTGGAGGTGGCAATGTTGAGCTCGGCGGAGTATTCGTCCGGCTGCTCAAAGTTGATGTTGGGAGCGATGAAGGAACGTTGCATCATAAGTATGGAGTACACAATTTCGCTGGCCCCTGCCATCCAGCACTCATGGCCCGTCATCGACTTGGTGGAGCTTATCGGGGGGCAGTCGGGCCCGAACAGACGGTGAAGGGCTATGGCCTCGTATGCGTCGCCCTGCGGAGTGGATGTAGCGTGAGCGTTCACGTAGTCAATATCGGCCGGAGAGATGCGGGCGTCGTCGAGTGCGCGCAGCATAGCGGTCAGCGAGCCCTCATCGCTTGCCTGCGAGATGTGTCGGCCGTTCGATGAGAATCCGTATCCTACGATCTCGGCAAAGATTGTGGCTCCCCGACGCATAGCGTGGTCGTAGTCCTCCAGGATCAGGCTGGCCGCCCCTCCGCTTGGGATCAGCCCGTCGCGTGAGAGGTCGAACGGCCGCGAGGCCTTGGCCGGGTCTTCCACGCGGGTAGAGAATGCGCTCAGGGCGTCGAAGCTCCCCATGGAGTAGTAGTTCGTTTCCTGGGCTCCGCCGCAAAGTACTATGCTTTGCAGCCCCTGCTTGATGAAGAGGTAGCCGAGTCCTATGGCATGCGAGCCGCTGGCGCAGGCAGCGCTCACGGTCATGTTCACTCCGCGCAGGCGGAAGATGGTGGAGAGGTTCATAGTGACCGTGGAGTTCATCGACTGGAATATGGCGCCCGAGCCCAGGAGGGTGGTATCCTTCTTCGAAACCATAGTATTGTGAGCCTCTATCACGGCCTTGGCCGACGAATCATTTCCGTAGAAAATCCCCATCTCATTATAGTCGGGATATTCCGGGTCAAGGCCTGCCGTTTCCATGGCTTCCAGAGTAGCCATGTATGCATACTCACCCTCTTCGGCCAGGCATATTCGCAGCCGGCGGTCTAACATTCCCTTGAGCGACGGGCGTTCTACAAGCCCGGTTAGGGGCGAGCGGAAACCGTACGACTTCCTTAGCGGCTCTATGCCTATGCCCGACCGCCCTTCATATAGCGACTGCGTTACCTCTGCAAGATTTTTCCCTATGCACGAGTATATACCTATGCCCGTTACAACAACTCTTCTTCTCATGGTATTATTTTTTTTATGTATATAGTCCTCCGTTGACGGATATAACTTCGCCTGTTATGTAGGCAGCCTCGTCCGAGGCCAGGAAGCCTGCAAGGGCGGCCACTTCCTCCGGTCGGCCGAAGCGTCCGGCCGGAATCATCTGCTTCAACTGTTTCTCGTCCAGGTCGCGGGTCATATCGGTTTCAATGAAGCCCGGAGCTATCACGTTCACGGTCACTTTCCGCGGGCCGACCTCCTGTGCCAATGCCTTAGAGGCTCCTATCAGAGCCGCCTTAGCCGCCGAGTAGTTGGTTTGCCCCGGAAGTCCTTTCAGTCCCGACAATGATGCCACGTTGATAATCCGGCCCCACCTCGACGTGAGCATATCCTTGAGCAGCCGGCGCGTAACGTAGAAGAATCCGTTCAGTGTAGTATCAATCACCTGATGCCACTGTTCGTTCTGCATGAATACCATCATGCTGTCCATCCTAATCCCGGCATTGTTAACCAGTACGGCAACCGAGTCGCCTTCGTGCTTTTCCTGCCAGAGGCTTACAGCTTCGTCGGCTTCCTTAGCGTTCGACGTATCAAAGGGCATCAGCTCCGCCTTGCCTCCTATTGCTTCTACGAGGAGGCGGGTCTCATTGGCTGCATCATGGTTTGATTTGTAGTTAATCAGAACAGGATACTGCATGGCGGCAAGTTTCAGGCATATAGCCCTGCCTATGCCGCGCGAGCCTCCGGTTACTAAAGCGTATTTCATTGCGTTATATTTTCGAGTTCATTAAAAACTGTTGTAAAGCTTCTATGTCCCTGTGCTTGGGCAGGTCTTCCCTGAAGGCCGGGAAGATGCGCCGCACCTCGTCGTATACCCGTCGGGTAGAGGGAGCCAGCTGCGGGGCTATGCCCAAGCAGTCCACAGCCTGAGCCAGGGCCATGTACTCTATGGCCATCACCTGCCAGGCGTTATTGATCACGGTGGCTGTCATCAAGGCCGAGTTTGTTCCCATGCTGACTATGTCCTGGTTATCGTTGTTGCAGGAGATGCTGTGCACGGACATGGGCATGGAGAGCGTCTGGTTCTCGGCCGTGGTCGATGTGGCGGTGAACTGTGTGGCCTGGAGGCCGTAGTTGAGGCCCAGCGTTCCCATGTTGAGGAAGGGCGGCAGTATTTCGTTCACGCGGTCGTGGCAGAGGTAGTTCAGCTGCCGTTCGGCCAGCATAGTCAGCTTCGTGACGGCTATCTTCAGCTTGTCCATCTCATAAGATATGTAGTCGCCGTGGAAGTTTCCGCCGTGATAGATGTTTTGGCTGTCCGGGTCGACCACCGGATTGTCGCAGGCGGAGTTAATCTCGTTCAGCGTAACCTCCTTTGCATTTTCGACGGCATCAAATATGGGCCCCAGCACCTGCGGCACGCACCTGAGGGAATAATACGGCTGCACCTTGTGGCTGAACACCTTTTCGTTGTTATCTCCGCTGTACAGTTTGTTCTCCCGCTTGAGCATGCATGAGCTTCCCTCGGCCATTGTACGCATCAGCGACGCCACAGTGCGCTGCCCCCGGTGCATCTTTATGTTGTTCAGCACTTCGGAGAAGGCATCGTCGTAAGAGCTGCTTATCTCGTTGATCCAAACCGAGGCATGTATGGCCCGGTGCAGTAATCGCTCGGCCCGGATGGCATTGATGGCGCCTATGCCTGCCATCACCGAGGTTCCGTTGGCCAGAGCCAGGCCCTCGCGGATTCTGATTCGGAAGGGCGTGAGCTTATGCTCGGCCAGCACCTCGGCCGTCGGGCGCCATTGGCCCTTATGCCGCACCTCCCCTTCGCCAATCAGAGCGAGGGCAACGTGGGCCAGCTGCACAAGGTCGCCGCTTGCTCCCACTCCGCCGTGTTCCGGCACAAGGGGATATATCTCCAGGTTTATCATGTTCTCAAGCAGGTCCGTGAGTTCGGGATGCACTCCCGATTTGGCCTGTGCAAAGGTCATGAGGCGGGCCGTCATGGCCGCCCTCACGTAAATGTCCGGCAGGGGCCGGCCCGCTCCGGTTGCATGGCTGCGAATGATGTTGTATTGCAGGGCCGGCAGCGAGCTGTTGTCCACGCGATACTGTGCCATAGGTCCAAAGCCGGTGTTAATGCCGTAAATAACCTTGTCGGCCGAAAATTCTTTAAGGAAATTATAACATTCCGTTATCTTACTTCTTGTCGTTTCCGAAAGTGTGATGGTGTTACCTTCCAGCAGTGCTTTCTCTAATTGTCCGTACAATAACTTCTCTTCTATCTTCATTTGATTTCATTAACGTGCTGTTGATTGCGGTGCAAAAGTAGGAAACGAAATTGAAAGTTGAAAGGTATGCGGCAAAAACTTGGCCTCAGCATCCGGCCGGAGGCCTTAATAATGCCGCTTAGGCCCTTCGTTGAGCCTGCAATATGGTGAAGCATGGCCGCAGATGTATAGCTTCAACAGTAAATGTATAGAGCCGGGTACAGCTTTTGCCCCCTTTTTCCCGAAAGGAAGCAAATCGGATCCCGGACGGGCCCGTTTTTCCCGGATCGCCTCCGTTCGGAACCCGGACGGGCCCGTTTTTCCCGGATCGCCTCCGTTCGGATCCCGGACGGGCCAGTTTTTCCCGGATCGCCTCCGTTCGGATCCCGGACGGGCCCCTTTTTCCCGGATCGCCTCCGTTCGGAACCCGGACGGGCCCCTTTTTCCCGGATCGCCTCCGTCCGGATCCCGGACGGGCAGCTTTTTCTCTGATCGAACCAAAGCCGGCGCCTGTTTGTGTTTATTTTGCCCGAAGAGGAGGGGAAAATGGGCGGATTTTGCTTCATGGGCTTCGCAATAAGATGAAATCGCCACAGATTTTCCGTCACACATAATTCAAAATTTATAATTAGGTTTATCTTTGCCCGCTCACACAGAAAAAATAAGTATAACTTTAAAAAGATTCATTCAAATGAAAATTAGACCGTACCTCACGTATGTGAACAATTGCTCCGAGGCTATTGAGCTTTACAAAAGAGCTTTCCGCACTGATACAATCGAATACCTGCGCATGTCCGACATGCCCGCCGGCGCTTTCGAAATACCCGAAGAGTACAAAAACCGCATCCTGCAAGCCACGCTCAGGCTGGGCGACGACTTCATCCGCATGTCCGACTGCGGGCCCATGCAGGAACTGAACGAAAGCGAAACGGAGCGCATATCAATTGCCGTTGAAACAGCCGTAGACGAAGTAAAATTCGCCTTTGCCGTTCTTGCCGAAGAGGGCAGGGTGGCCATGCCGCTTTCGGAAACTTTTTACAGTCCGTGTGCCGGCGTAGTGTTCGATAAATTTGGTGTAATGTGGAACTTCGTCGGCCATGCTTCTTGAATACCGCTCGCGCGATGAGATTCGCAGCTACCAGGAGAAGGAACTGCGCGACGCGATAGACTTTATCTCCACCCGTTCTCCCTTTTACCGCCGCATGTTCGAGAGCAACGGCATACGGGCTAAGAAAATTCGCAGCATAAACGACCTTAAGCACCTGCCGTTTACTACCAAAAGCGATTTGCAGCAATACAACCACGACTTTGTTTGTGTTGATCAGGAACGAATTGTGGATTATATTACTACGTCGGGCACGCTTGGCGATCCGGTGACCTTTGCCATGACCGACCTCGACCTCGATCGGCTTGCATACAACGAGCTCATATCCTTCAGATGCGCCGGCGTGACTCCGACAGACATTGTGCAGATCATGACTACGCTCGACAAGCGCTTCATGGCCGGCATGGCCTACTACCTCGGCCTGCGCTCGCTCGGGGCGGGAGTAGTGAGGGTGGGGAACGGTATCCCGGAGCTTCAATGGGACACTATCCGCAGGATTAAACCTACAACTCTGATGTGCGTACCATCTTTTATTCCACATATAATTAAATATGCCGAGGAGCATGGCATAGACTACCGAAATTCGAGTGTCCGCAAGATAGTTTGCATAGGCGAGAACCTGCGCGAGGCTGATTTCAGTCTGAACCTGCTCGGACGGCGCATACTTGAGAAATGGGACGTGGAGCTTTACTCCACCTATGCATCGACCGAGATGGCCACCACCTTTGCCGAGTGCGAGCATGGCTGCGGCGGGCATCATCATCCCGAACTTATTATCTGCGAGCTTGTGGACGAGGCCGGTCAGCCGGTAGCCGAAGGTGAGGTGGGCGAGCTCACGGTCACAACCCTTGGCGTTGAGGGCATGCCGCTGCTGCGTTTCCGCACCGGCGATTTGGTTAGCTTCCACACGGAGCAGTGCCGCTGCGGACGGAGGTCGATGCGGGTCAGCCCCGTTGTCGGTCGGGCCAATCACATGCTGAAGCTGAAGGGCACGACGCTGTATCCGCCGGCCCTCTATGATGTTCTGGATAACACGCCATACGTTGACGGCTATGTGGTTGAGGTTAGCCTTAGCGACACCGGCACCGACGATGTCCTTGTGAAAGCCGGCCTGAGGTCTTTGCCTGCCGATGATGCCCTTCGGAAGGATCTGCAAGATCGGTTCCGGGCCAAGATCCGCGTGACTCCGCGGGTGGAATTTTGTCCGGTGGAAGATATAAGGCGGATAAATTATCCGGATACCGGCCGCAAGCCGGTTAAGTTTGTAGACAAACGGGGCTGAGAGGGTATGGGATTGCCGGGGAAAAATATGATACGGGCGACGGTGGCTTTCATATTGAGGTTCGCGGGCAGGAATCGTTCGCGAGGCTATAAGACATTGTCGCTGATTGCCGGAGCCGCGCTCTTCCTCGGCCTGCTGCCGGCCCTATTCATCTTCGCCGGAAGCTTTGCCGAAGGCTATATTGATATAAGCTTAGGCCGTATGGCCGAGATCCCGGCCGGCATAGCCTTCATAATCCTTGGGCTATACATATTATTATGGGCGACTGTGTCGCAATGGGTCGCAGGCAAGGGCACCCCGGCCCCCAATGCTCCCACGCAGAGCTTAGTGATAGCAGGGCCCTACCGCTATTGCCGCAATCCGATAGAGCTGGGAGCTATCCTGTACTACTTTGGGCTTGGAATGATAATATCGGGCATAACGACTGGCCTGATAAGCTTCCTCTTAGGCCTGGCGATAGGCAGCGCCTACCATAAATGCATAGAGGAAAAAGAATTGGAGCAAAGATTCGGCGAAGCCTATAAGGCCTACAAGCGCCGCACCCCCTTCCTGTTCCCGCGCATACCGATTTAGGACGGCTTGAGATACGACAGGGCCATGTTTCGCCTCGTTCTTGCAGCAATTATCCTTGCATTGTTCCCGCCCGGCACAATCGTGGGACAAACGGCTAAGGAGCTGCGCGGTATTGTGGTCGATTCCATTAGCGGCGAACCCTTGTCGAACGCCTCCCTGCGCATTGAGGGCACATCCTTTGCAGCAGTGACCGATGACAGGGGCATGTTTATTTTGCGTAGAGAAGGCCGGCCCGGCGAGAGCATACATGTGAGGCACATAGGCTATGCATCGCGCGACGTAGCGCTTAGCCGCAGCGCATCGAAGCTGCGCATAGAGCTGGTGCCTGAGGCCGTAGAGCTGGGCGACGTCGTGGTACGCCCGAAGCGCAACAGCTACTCGAGGCGCAACAATCCCGCGGTCGACCTCATCCGCAAAGTCATTGAACACAAGGACGACAGCCGCATAGAAGCCTCCGATCGCTACAAGATGGAGGTATACGACCGCCTGACGCTGGCCTTTGCAAAGACAGACAGCTCAATCGAGCAGGACATCCTTGTGCGCAAGCTCCCCTTCATCCGCAACTACTTGGACACGTCGGCCCTTACGGGCATGCCGGTGCTTACACTGTCCATACGCGAGCAGATCTCGGACTACTACTACCGCCGCTCGCCCCGCTCAGCCAAGACCATCATCCGGGCCAACCGGCATGAGGGCCTTGATCGTACGCTCGACGACAGCGGGGTGCTTGCAGGCAACCTTGACGAGATACTTAGGAGCGTAAGCATATTCGACAACGACATCAACATCCTCCTGAACCGCTTTGTGAGCCCGCTCTCGTCCGTCCTTGCCGTCACATATTATAAATACTTCATACTCGATACCCTGAACGTGGGCGCGGATAGCTGCGTGATGCTTGGCTTCGCCCCCTTCAACAGCGAGAGCTATGCCTTCACGGGCTACCTCTACGTGCTTCTCGACGGCACATACGCCGTGAGGAAGGCCCAGCTCAACGTTCCCCATCATATCAACCTCAACTGGGTGCGCCGGCTCCGCATCGACGTCGAATACGGCCGCACGGAGGTCGATGGCCTCTGGGCGCCCCGGCAGGAGGACTTGTTTGCCGATTTCATGGCCATGCCGGGAGCCACCGACCTCTACGCGCACCGCTTACGGCGCTATGATCCGCTTGATCCGGCTCTGCCGGAGGCCGACTCGGTCTTTGCCTTGCCAGGATCGGTTCACATCGAAGCCGGCTCCGGTAGGCGCGACGATCAATTCTGGGACGACGTGCGTCCTGTTCCCCTGCGCGGGAATGAGCGGGCGATAGGCAACCTCCAGGCGCGCTTAGATTCGGTCACCTTCTATCGCCTGATGATAAAGACGCTCGGGATGCTTATCGCCGACTATGTTCCCAGCCGTGCCCGGAAAGACAACAGCCGCATCGACTTCGGCCCCATATCCTCACTGTACAGCTCGAACTACGTCGAAGGAGCCCGCTTCCGCATCGGAGGCATGACCACGGCCAATCTGTCTCCAAGGATGTTTGCATCGGGCTATGCCGCCTACGGACTAACCGACCGCAAGCTGAAGTACCTCGGCACTCTGACGTACAGCTTCCGTCCGAGAGCATATCACCCCAAAGAATCGCCTGCCGACAATCTGTCCATACTCTACGGCTTCGACGTAAGCACCCCCGGGCAGCAATTCCTGTCGGGTAACGATAACCTTATACTGTCGCAATCGGTAGGGCAGCGCATCACGCACATGCAATACATCCGCAAGGCCGAAATCCGATACGAGAAGGAATGGCCCAACCATCTGATGCTCTCCCTTTGGGGTCGGCATGAGAACAACAGGGCAGCCGGCGATCTGAAGTACATAGATGCCGTAGGCGATCGGCCTGTGAGCGATTTCTCTACGACCGAGCTCGGCCTGCAACTCCGCTATGCTCCCGGCGAGCGGCCCTACAACGGACGTGACGGCCGCGACGCTATCCTCAATCTGGCAAAGGACGCTCCGGTATTCAGGCTATCGCATCGCATCGGACTCCGGCTGCTTGGCGGCGATTATGCCTACCGTCACACCGAGCTCGGCGTCGAGAAGCGTATCTGGCTATCCTCCTTCGGGCATATCGACGCTATTGCACGCGGCGGCCACATCTGGAATCGCCTGCCGTTTCCGCTGCTGATCATCCCCAATACCAACCAATCGGCAGTGATTCAGCCCGAGACCTTTATGATGATGCGCGCAATGGAGTTTGTGTCCGACAGCTACGTGTCGGTTTTCCTCACATATTACATGAAGGGATGGCTCTTCAACCGTATTCCGCTGCTGAAGAGGTTGCAGCTACGCGAAGTTCTGTCCGTTGCCGGCACCTACGGCCATTTGTCGGACAAGAACGATCCAAGCGTAAATCCCCGCAACCTCTTTCTGTTCCCTGAAGGTACAAGCGCCTTCCGATCGGAGCCATATATAGAGGTAAGCGCCGGTATTGAGAACATCCTCAACGTTATACGGATAGACTATTACCGTCGGCTAACCTATCTTGACCGCTCAAACATCAGCCTCGGAGGCATTCGCGTCGGATTCCGCTTTAGTTTCTAAAACACTGAAGGGTAGGGGAGGTAAGCGTTAAATAAACTTAACGGGCAAGTATGGATTATGCTATATAACATATTGTCCGTATATTTGCACTGTGTTTTTCATGGTATTAGATTTTAAGGTTAACAAAGAAGAAAAAGGTTGTCGTGAGACAGCCTTTTTTCTTTCATACCGATGCCGAATATTCTCCTAATATAAACCCTCTTAAGCCGGCAATAGCTTCCGATTCCTATGCTTAGGGCAAGCTCATGCAGATTAAGGCAGTCGGAACTCAATGAGCTCTATCGGTGCTCCGTTATGCTCAATCATTGCAACACGAACACCCTCTGAGGGAGGATTCGGCTGTGTTATAACATTGAAATCTCGTTTTGCCAACTCATCATCCGGATTACTGACTTCAAAAGCTATATGCGAAACCGTCTGTATCAACGGATGTATAGGGCTATCGTTGTCGAACCGCATCCACTCAATGCCGAACGGGCTCGTAGGAAAACCGGATACGTAGAACTTAAACTGAGGCAAATAGGTTTCATTAGGCCTTTCCACCGTTGTCGGAATCCCCAGATGATGATATTTCCAGCCCCATTTCTCAATACATTCAGCTAATTCGTGGTCAAGTCTTATGTCTTTCATCGCAATTAATATTTTGTTAAGTGATATTCATGTCGGGCAAATGTAGAATACAGAATCGGATATTTTACTTTCTTAATCTTCTATTCCATTAACACCCATTCCAAACAGCGCGAAATCATATCGCATCGGATCTTCCGGGCAAAACTCTCGCAACTTCGCCGTCAGTTCTTCAACAGCTTTCCTGTCGTTCGATTTTCTTTGCAGCAATCCCAGCCTCCGGGCCGTATTTCCTACATGGACATCCAATGGGATATATAATTGACTTGGTTTCATAATCGACCAAACGCCCATATCCACAATACCGTCGTTTCTCACCAGCCAGCGTAGGGCCAAATTAACTCGTTTCAGGGCTGATGTATCACCGGCAAAAAAACGGGCACATTCTCTGTTCGGAATATTGCCATTTGCCATTCGTATTTGTTCCTCAATAACGCGAGCTATATGCCAGGGAGTAATTGATGATAAAGATTCGCCTAAGCGATTGATTAAATAAGCTTCAATCGAGCCGAATTCAAGGAAAATTGGTCGCATACCATTAAGGATATATTTCAAATCCGATTCGAAAAATGTGCGATGTAAATTTGCATTACCAAGTAATTCGTATCCACGCTTCATAACATAGTCTAAAGGATTATTATCCATAAATGCGAACATTCGTTCGGCATCGGCAAGTATACTTTTGCGATTTCCCCAGGCAATAATAGCCGTAATAAAGCTTGCAATTTCTATGTCCTGTAAACGATTATATCTGCGCGGAAAACGAACGGGATCGGCCTCAATAAAATCCGATGTATTGATACGTTCGGTTTGCAGATCCAGATATTCCTTAGTTATTTTCTCCATACAATTATTTATTTTCAAAGAGGTTATTCATGTTTATCTCTGCGAAAATAAATAATAAGTTCTAACTTTAATAATATGTTGATAAAAAAACTGCCGAACGCTACAAAAACGCCCGGCAGTAAAATAAAATATAGTTAATTACACAGTTAGCTTATAACGGTTGAATAGACATCACTCCAGTCGCCCGGCTCGCCACGATGACTTACCCAACGGCCCGCACAGCGGAACATTTTTCCCAGATCGGGCTCGTTGAAGGTGAGCTTGATGGGCGATGCCGTATCGTTGATTCTGCCGGCAAATTCTTCAATAAGAGCCTGCGGCTCATCCATCGTTGTCACAGAGTAGCGCAGTTCCATGTATGCAGCTCCATCTGGCCGTCCCGGGTTATTAGCGCCTGTATCGTGATAGTGTATCATTATTACAAGGCGGTTTGTGTGGTGAAATTCCATCTCGGGTACCGTGCTTGGCGGGGCAACATAAGAGCGCGGCGCGCTTGGTACCGGAAAGCCCATTGACCTAAGATCCTCCTCCAAAATATACACATTACCTTTAATAAAACTATTGTAGAATATCCTGAACAGAGCTTTAATCTCTTTCTCAAGTCGTAGAAATTGCGCCTGTATAACCGGTGTGCGCGTATCTATATTTTCCCATATAATATAACATGCATTGTACTCGATGAGCTTAGGTTGGAATGTAAATTCCAACCATGAACTCGCATTAATAGGCGTGCTGCGTTCACCCGCGCTTGGGTGTTCTTCATGCGCTCCAAAGCCAAATTTTGTGCGGATTGCCTGGTTATTTAAATATATCCATACATGGTTTATAAAACCGTGTGTCTCTCCATGTGTCATAAAAAGCCAGTCTCTTTTGTTGTGTGGCATAGTTTTTTTTTTTTTTATTAATACTAATAATATAAGTAACTATTGCTGCCTTTATAACTTACTCGAGTTAAGATCCGTTTTTTTGCAGCAGTGTGCCTTTATTAGGCGCTGCAAAAATAGATAAAAAAAATAACTTCCAAATATTTTCAGAAAAAAATTGCATTCAAATTGATCTTTTTTTTGCTTGTTTGAATACATTATTTCATTCAATTTTATGCTTATTTCTGCAGTAAAACAAATAATAAAATGCTCGGATAAACTATCTCTATTAATATGCAGTATTTTATAGCACCAAACATATTTCCGCAGCAGTGTTCCGGAAATCAGGTCTGTTTGAACTGTGGAGCGATTTGTGAGAAATATACATAGCCCCGCTTCTCCGGTAAGTAGAGGCTTCAGCAGGGCGTTATCCCCATGTTGAAGCCTAAGGGATTGATTGACAACGATTAACCGGAGATAAAATGCATGATGTGGGCAATATCACAGCGAAAATTTGACGTCAAGCAGCCGTTACTTGACGTCAAGTTGCCGTTACTTGACGTCAAGTTGCCGTTACTTGACGTCAAGTTGCCGTTACTTGACGTCAAGTTGTCGTTACTTGACGTCAAGTTGCTGTTACTTGACGCCCTAAAAAACATCCTTTGAGGCTCAGGTTGTCTTTTTCGCATACAATAATTATTGTGGCATATACAGGTAAAAATGGAAAGGCTCCGGTGTAAAATGCCGCAAATCGACTGGATTTTGAGACGTTAAAAAACGCTTAAAGGAGCCGTGTATTAAGCAGGAAAGTCAAATACCGTATTTTTCTATGGTTACTGATTAAAACCCAAAGTTTTTGCATTGATGAAAAAATATTAAAAGATAGTTTGTTTGTATTGAATGAAAATGGAATGAGGCTGGAACCTATGTCAAATATCAGTTCTTCAATTATCTTTGCAAATAATAAATATTCAACAAGATGAAAAAGACAATTCTACTGATAGTCATGACATTATTGCCGACTCTTGTGTTGGCGCAATCCGACAGCCTCAAACTTATGGGGCCATGTATGACCGATGATTTGAGAAAAGCCCCTTACGCAGAATGGTTTACCGAAAGCTACGATGCTTATACGCCAAATCCCGACGTGCTCGATCGATTAAAAGGGGAAAATTTGGAAGGTATGTTGATAACTATCTTTTTCGGAAGCTGGTGCGGTGACAGCAAGCGTGAGGTGCCAAGATTCATTAAGCTGCTGAAAACCTTGTCATTACCGGAAGATCAATACAAAATCATAGCCATAGGAAATGACGAGCCGCTATATCGCAGCGCTCCTGGGCATGAAGAAGCCGGTAAGCATATTTATCGAGTTCCTACATTTATTATTACGAGAGATGATGAGGAGCTTGGGCGTATTGTGGAGTTTCCGGCAACCTCCTTGGAAAGAGACTTACTGGATATTGTACAAGAATCAACATACATCCCCAATTATCCTGCATATTTGATACTTGGTGAATGGCTCGATGCCGGCATTTTGAACGATTCCAACGTTTCTATCAATGGATTGGCCAACCAGATTCGATATCTGACGACCACGGCAAACGAACTGAACAGCATTGCGAATACGCTGTCGCACCGCGAGAAAGCGGAGCCGCAAATAATATCTACAATTCTACGCATAAACTGCGAACTGTATCCAAATATTTATTGGACGCACACAAAACTTGCAGAGTCGCTAAGCAATAATGAGAACAAGCACGAAGAAGCCATTGAAGTTTTGCAAAGCGGTATGGAAAAGATTAAAGATTCGGCTGACTTGTCGCGTATGCAGGAGTTGTTGGAGAAGATTGTCGAGAAAATGTAGGCGAAGTACGGGAGATTGGACGCAAAACTCTCCTGATTCAAGGTGTTTATAATCGGCATTATGTTAAATAGGGCGTTGATAGTTTAGCTTATACATTAATTATATCTCCCGTCCTACATAAAATTGTCCACAAATTACAGGCAGTTCTTCAACGTCGTTTAGTTGAACTCCCCGTAATTTGTGGACAATCCTTTTTTAGCCCATTAAACTTTAACTTTCAATTTTCAGCCGGCTCTTTATAATCATATCTGTATGTAACATACGTGGACGACGGAAAATCTTTCGGGACTTTCTGTGTTACTTTCCCCGTTGCGGCCCACTCGGCTCCACGAAGCAACATCACTTGAAAACCAGTGCATTGCATGGCCGGATTATTCTCGTATGAAGGTCCACAATGCCCGAGCATAGTATGAAAAATTCGCGATTTGCCGTATTTCACCGTAAAAATAAGAGGCTCTTCGCGCCCTGAACCAGCCTTAGCCGTATCCGAATATGCGGTATAGAACAGATCTGCGATGTCGGCCGGCCCCCGCATTCTATCGTATAGTTCGTCCTTCGCATGCACCCATCTGTTCGGCAATCCGTTGATTATCGGATGATTGGTCGCCCGGCCGTTCATCATATATTCGTGCTGCGGGCCATGAGAACCGCCTCGCCCGGGACTGTAGTCCTTGTGCAATTCGCCCTTGAGCCAGTATGCATAAGGCCCAGACTTTTCGTTTCTTCCTTCCCATCCGCCAAGGCCGCAAATCTTGTTGTACTCGGCCCATTTCGGGAAAGAATTGTTTGCCGCATGATAAACGACGATTCCACCGCCTTTTTGAGCGAATTTTTCGAAACGCTGCATGGTTTCTGCCGGCCATGCGTCGCCATTGTAATCAAGAATCACTAAGCTGTACGGCGAGAAATCTACTAAGAAATTCGTCATATCCTTCCCTTTTTCCGGCGAGATTGCAAAGTCAACCGTAAAAAGACCCGAATTTTCGAGAATATCTTTGATTACCAAGTGGCTTACCTGCCAATTATGGTTGTTCTGACCGGTAATAATCAGCGTTTTGATCGGTTTTTTAGCCGATAGCGTACATGCAAACAGCAATGCAAATGCAAGAAACAGGGATTTTTTCAACATTGTCTTCATATAATATTTTATTAAGTTAATATTCATGTCGAGCAAATGTAGTAAATAGAATTGGATATTATACTTTTGCATCAGTTATTAATTCAGAGACTTATCATGAGATATACGAACCTATTGAGCATTCTTTTCTTTTCATTTATATTATTTATCCCAAGTGCTTATTCCCAAGAGGCCGGCTACATCGATCCATGGGTCGAAAATATGTCAAATTTGATTTATTCCCCTAAATATTTTGGCCCCTCTGCTTTTCCAATACCGGAGCTTCGAAGCGGGAAAGTTTCAGAATCATACGAGATAGAGTTCCGTCCGCAATATCATTATTATGTTGGCGACCAAACGACGGATATATATTTGCGTATGCTTTTACCATTCATAAGAGGTCGGGCCGGAATGGAAATAAGTTTCATTGCCTGGGAGAAATATAAAATGAGTCTTGAAACAAAAGAAGAACGCAATGCGGCTGAAACTGAAGCTCCGTCACATGAAAAATACAGCGGCGACGTTGTTCTAACCGCTTTCTTTCAACTACTTCAGGATGAAGAATGGATCGATGCTATGATTGATTTCAGTATCAAGACAGCAAGCGGCGGCCGACTTTGCGATGCACGTTTTACTGATGCCGCAACTTATTGGTTGAACCTTAATATTGGACGCGATCTCGCCGGAAGTTCTACTGACCTATACTATCTTCGCCTAATAGCCTCTTCCGGCTTTTACTGCTGGATGACAAATAAATTGACGCATCGGCAGAATGATGCCTGGACTTATGGCGTCGGATTTATGGCGGGGCTCGACAAAGTAAGCATCACCACCGACATATCCGGTTTCAATGGATATAATAAGAATGGAGATTGTCCATTAGTCTGGCGTAATAATGTGAAGCTTGATTTCAACAACAATGTTATTTCTCTGAGATACAACCACGGCATGCGCGATTTTCTTTACGACACTTATTCCATTGCCTATATCCGAAAATTTTAGATGCTGGAAAAAGCAAATATCTAAGCGTTGCTCAAGTCAGCCTACTATCCTGCTCCAGCCTGAAACCATTCAGAAAATCAGTTACATTCATCCTTTTTCGTCCGGCCATTTGGAGCGATTGCAAGCGGATGTAACCGCCATCGACTGCAACATCAATATTGTTTCGCTTGCCGATAATTAATGTTCCGGCAGTAAAAGTATGTACGCCCGGCACTTTCTCTGTTTGATAAATCTTCAGGACACGGTTTTCTCCCGGCGAAATCAGTTCTGTCCATGCCGCAGGATATGGCGACAGGCCTCTAATGAAATTGTATATCTCTTTCATAGGCATAGTCCAGTCTATCCGACAGTTCTCCGTATACAATTTTGGGGCCGTGCGCAATACTGTTGCGGCGTCATATAGCGTTTCCTGAGGAATAGTCCCTACCTTTCCGCTACCGATGCAATCGACAGTTTCGAGTACCAATTCTGCGCCGAGCTTCATCAACGCATCATGTAGAGCGCCCGCATCGTCGGTATCGCTTATAGAAATACGTCTGCGAAGTATAATTTCTCCGCGATCTATTTCATGATTAAGGAAAAATGTTGTGACGCCGGTTTCCGTATCGCCCGCCATAATCGCATGGTTTATAGGCGCAGCGCCCCTATATTGCGGTAGTAGCGAGGCGTGAAGGTTGAATGTTCCGAAGCGCGGCATCACCCATACAGCTTCGGGCAGCATCCTGAAAGCAACAACAACCTGAATATCGGCTTTTAGTTCGGCCAGCTGCTCGAGGAAGGCCGTATCCTTCAGTTTTTCAGGCTGTAATGTCGGAATATCCTTTTCACGAGCATATTTTTTCACAGGACATTCGCTCAGTACGCTCTGATGTTTTCCTATGGGCCTGTCCGGCGTTGTCACAACTCCAACAACATTGTAACCTCCTTCAACCAAGGCTCTAAGGCTCTCAACGGCAAAATCGGGAGTGCCCATGAAGACAATTCTTAGCGATTTACACATATCCCAGGTTTAAGAATGTAATACCAACAGAGGAGTGTCGGAATGGAACAGCATTTTGCGTGCAATTCCGGGATAAAAAATTCGTGTAAGTATATTCCTTTTCTGCGAAGTCACCGCAATTATCTCAATATTTTCTTCACGAACGAACTTTTCTATCGCCGCAAGTATCTCGCAATCATCAAGCACTGTATGAGAAATGTTGAGATTTGGATACTGCTTCTTGAAATATTCTTTTATACCTCCCAGGCGGATTTCATCCCAATGACTGCGCGAATTAGATATGTTAAACAAGTGAATCTTGGGCGTATATGCTCCTATCAGGCCTACAAAAGCTTCGAATGCAACCAAATCCCTCTGATTGAACGACGTTGCAAACGCAATATTCGTTGTTGCACTGATATTATTGAACGGAACATTTTCGGGAATTGCTAAGACAGGAGCCTTCGCGAGCTCGATGATTTCGGCAGTTACGCTCCCGAGCAGGTCTATATCCTGTTCTCCTTTTCCTCTGGCACCCATTACAATTAGCTTGGGATAATATTGTTTTTCGCAGGCGATAAGTTCTTCTTCCGGCAAACCTTCTCTCAGGATTGACTCAAATTTTACTCTCGGCAATTCGCCGGCGTCCATCTTCCGGCGTATCTTGAGGCATAGCTTGGCCATGTCGTCTTCCACCTTGTTAATCAACTCTCTAATCGTCTTGCTTTCATCAGTTCCGTAGGCCGGCATATCGCCAAAAGGTATAGGTTTGGGGAAAAAAGGACTAAAATAGGCATGCAATAATATCACTTTGGCCCCGGTTGCATGCGCATAGTTTATACCAATTTCGCAGGCTTTCATCGAATATTCGGAGAAATCTACTGGAACAAGCACCTTGTTCTCTCGCTTTTCCGCCATTTCTTCGTGCGTTTCTTCAAGCCATTTGTTGTCTTCGATGATACTGAGCGCGTGAGCCAGGTCGCTCTCTTTGATTCTGACTCTAACGCCGGCGGATATAACGGGCTGAATCAGATTAACGTTATGAATACATGCTGCGATTCCCTCAGTTTCGAGGATTGTTTTAAGAATCTGGGCTTTTTCATAAGTATGAATGGCCAGGGTTATCAATTTTTCTTCCATAAGATAGGCAGTATTAAAAGTTATAGAAAAAAAATCCCTTTCCAAGCAATGCGCCGGTCAGGGATTTTCAATGAAAAAAAACCGTTTGTTTACACATGAGCGGCTTCCGACACACGTCTTTCGTCGAGTATCTCCAAAGCGCGCTCCAGTATTACAGTGTCGTCAAGAACAACAATTCCACCGTCGGGCCCGGGCTCTATATGTATCCCGCAACTTTTTCCTTCCTTGAAATTTTGTCCTCCGAAATAATTCCGAACCGTTTCGACCGTAAGGTCCAATTCGTTGGCAATCTGGTGAATAGTCCCATCCGGCAAGCTGTCTTTAATCTTGCGCAATTCGTTAAAAGTGATTGTTTTTGTCATGATTACAATTATTATTTGAATGTCTTCAATTGTTATGATTCATTGATGCCACTAATTTACGGATTATCTGTTACATAAGCATAATCAGATTATATGCTTTGCGACATGAAATACTTTTTGTCAGCTCCTGTTTTGTCAATACCGTCTTGATTCATAATCAATTGCACACATTGCGCATCCTTTATTTTGTTTTAAACAATCTGAAATCGGAAAAAAAAATTATCCCGAAAATATTCACTCGAGGTTCAAACCAGGTTATCATACCCGTTTTGCGAAGCAAAATCAGGCCTCGAACAAACAAGACTGTAATTTTTTTGTTTTAAAACTGTCATTTATGCTAATAGAAGTATAGTCATATTGGTAGATTATTAAAGACGGAAATTGTTCAGTCTTCAATATCTCGCTTTGTCTTTTATTTGATTAAATGAAACTTTAATATTAAAAACAGATACTTATCTGTATTTTTCCGAAGCTCCATTTATAACAACAGTATGAGCCTGTTAAATAATACAGCAAGCTTGTGCAGATTCTCTACAACCTCCCGACTTTGACGGTCACCCTCCATCTCCCTCCGTATCCACCTCTGATTTAGAGGCAGTTACGGCACTCGTTTTACTCAAGCTGCTTTGTAGTGGACGAAGGCATAAAATCGCTGATTTTCTTTTAGTTATGATGGAGGCTCTATATCTTTGTGCCATGTTTATAAGGACACGCGCACGGCATAACGGTAAGGTCACTATTTTGATAGTTGAGAATATCCGTGAAAAGGGCAAGGTAAAACAGAAAACCTTGCGCAATGTGG